>CALELC010000279.1 GCA_937904535.1 uncultured Planctomycetaceae bacterium | reverse complement strand
GTTCCACGCGTGGCATTGAGCAATCGTGTTCGCAAACCAATCAGTCCGCGTGCCGGGATTTCGAACCGCAGCAGACTGTATTCACCGCGTTGGCTCATCTCCTCGATCTGACCGCGACGATGGCCCACCAGCTCCATGACCGGTCCCATATTGTCGGTCGGAACTTCAACGACGAGCGTTTCGAACGGCTCGTGCGTCTTGCCATCGATCTCTTTGAACACCACTCGCGGCTTGCCGACACTGAGTTCAAAGCCCTCGCGTCGAATCGTTTCGATCAACACCGCCAAGTGCAGCACGCCTCTTCCGCGAACCGCATAGGCTTCGGTGCCGACGATCGGTTCGACCCGCAATGCCACATTCCGCTCGAGCTCTTTCTCCAGCCGGGCTTTGAGTTGCCGCGTGGTAACAAACTTGCCCTCGCGTCCGACGAGCGGCGAAGTGTTGACGCTGAACACCATCTCCAGCGTCGGCTCGTCGACGGCCAGACGAGCGAGCGGCGTCCCGGTCTCGACCGCTGTGATTGTGTCGCCGATCTCAACTTCTTCGAGACCTTCGACAGCGACGATATCACCGGCCTTGGCGGATTCGGTCGCCACGCGTCCAAGCTTGTCGAACACATAGAGTCCGGCGATCTTTAGCTTGCGTGTCCCTTTCTGGCCGTGCAGATCGATCATCTGCCCGTTGGTGATCGTGCCCGCCGAGATCCGCCCGACCGCGATTCGGCCCACGTATTCGGACCAGCCAAGTGTGGTGACCAGCAGTTGCAGCGGCGCCTCGGCATCCACCTCGGGTCCAGGGAACGCATCGACCAGCAAGTCGAGCAGCGGCAGCATGTTGTCCGTGCGTACCGCAGGATCGGTCGTCGCGAACCCTTCGCGCGCCGAGGCGAACATGTAGGAGACATTGTCGAGCAGGTGCTCGCCGCCCAGTTCCGCGAGCAACTCCAGCGCTTCGTCGAGCGCTTCGGCTGGACGGCCATCGGGTCGGTCCACCTTATTGACGACGACGATCGGCCGCGCTCCCGCCTCGAGGGCTTTCTCGAGCACGAACCGCGTCTGCGGCATCGGACCTTCCGCCGCGTCGACCAGCACCAACGCTCCATCCGCCATGCTCACCACGCGTTCGACTTCGCCGCCGAAGTCCGCGTGTCCAGGGGTATCGATCAGGTTGATCTTCACACCGCGATAGTGGATCGCGATGTTCTTGGCCAGAATCGTGATTCCGCGCTCACGCTCCAGGTCGTTGCTGTCGAGCACTCGTTCGCGGAGTTCGCTCTCGCGGTATTGGCCACTCTGGCGAAGCAAGCTGTCGACGAGCGTCGTCTTGCCGTGGTCGACGTGGGCGATGATAACAACGTTGCGGATATCTTCACGGCGCAAAGGAATGTTCGCTTCAAACAGAGATCAGAGACACGGTCCAGAGCAGTGAATTTACTGCTTGACGGGTAAGATGAACTCTGCTGGGCGATATGGTCAACGCCAACGCGAAGGCGGTCCACTAGCGGCAGTTGTGCCGCTGCTATAGCCCCGCAGGGGCGTGTCGTTGCACGCTAGCGAAAAGATCGCATTCCGTTATCGGGGCCGGCGCTTTGCCGTTGTCAGCGCCAGAAACTCGTGTCATAATTCGCCATCGCAGCGACTGAGCAGACTTTGCCGCCGCATCCTCCGGGTTCGGCGGCTATTGGCGACGATCAGTTTGTGAAAAAAATCACAAAGATAGGTCGGGTGCTCCCTTCGCCGCTGCGTTCGTTGCCGGCCTGCTGCCGCAGCAGGCCTCTGCACCGCTGAGTCCGGGCCCTCCGGGCGACCTTCGCTGAACTGCCCGGCGGCTTCCGTTTCGAAATTATTCCTGCGTCTCTCCTTCACGTGCCTTCACCTATGACGGTTATCAAGCGCGGGCTCGATGTGCCCATTTCGGGAGAACCCGAACAACGGATCGAGCCTGGTCCACGTGTCACTCGCGTCGGTCTGATCGGCGATGATTACATCGGGATGAAACCGACGATGCTGGTCGCCGAGGGCGACTCAGTGCTGCTCGGTCAGCCGGTGATGGAGGACAAGAAGAATCCGGGCGTGATCTTCACGGCTCCGGCTGCCGGCAAGGTTGTGGCTGTCAACCGCGGTGCGAAGCGCAAGTTCGAGTCGCTGGTCATTGAAGTCACCGGTGACGAGGCGGTTGAGTTTCCGGGCGTCGGCGGCACTGCCTTGGCGTCGATGGATCGTGACACGCTCGTCGGGCATTTGGTGCTCAGCGGTCTCTGGACCTCGCTGCGGACTCGCCCTTATGGTCTGGTGCCGGGGATCTCGACTTCGCCGCACTCGATCTTCGTGACGGCGATCGACACCAATCCGCTGGCAGCGGATCCCGCGGTGGTCTTGGCGGGGCGCGAGGATGACTTTGCTGTTGGTTTGCTGGCGCTTAGCAAATTGACGACCGGCAAAGTGTTCGTCTGTCGCAGTCCGCGAGTAAAGGTCCCCGCTGGGACCGACAGTCGTGTTCAAGTTGAAGTGTTCCAGGGGCCGCATCCGGCCGGGTTGGTTGGAACGCACATCCACCTGCTCGACCCTGTCGGGCCGAACAAAACGGTTTGGTATCTCAATTATCAGGACGTGCTCGCGATCGGAGCGTTCCTGCTTTCGGGCAAGCTCGACACACGGCGCGTGGTTTCGCTGGCTGGCCCGGTGGTGAACCGGCCACGGTTGATTGAGACGCGGCTCGGAGCCTGCATCGATGAGTTGGTAGCGGGCGAGTTGGCCGAAGGCGTTGTCTCGCGAGTTGTTAGCGGTTCCGTGCTGTGTGGCCGGACCGTGACGGAGCCTGTGAACTTCTTGGGCCGCTACCATTTGCAGGTTTCGGCGCTCCAGGAAGGCACGCAGCGGGAGTTCTTGGGCTGGCAAGGCCCGGGTTTTGACAAGTTCTCGATCACTCGCATTTATGCGTCGGCGCTTTCCAAGGGTAAGAAGTTCGCGCTGACCACGAGCACCGGCGGCAGCGAGCGGGCAATGGTTCCGGTAGGAACTTATGAGCGAGTGATGCCGCTGGATATCCTGCCGACGCAGTTGTTGCGCTCGCTGATCATCCGCGATACCGATCAAGCTCAAAGGCTAGGAGCCTTAGAACTCGAGGAAGAGGACGTCGCGCTCTGCACGTTCGTCTGTCCCGGCAAGTATGAATACGGCACGCTATTGCGTGACAACCTGACTACGATTCAACGTGAAGGCTGATTAGCAAAATGCAAGCTCTGCGTGACGCTCTGGATCGCGTCCACCCTTATTTCGCTAAGGGTGGGATCCTCGAAAAAGCCTATCCGGTGTATGAAGCGCTCGACACGTTTCTTTACACGCCGGGGGAAACGACCAAAAAAGTCACTCATGTTCGCGATGCCATCGATCTCAAGCGGATGATGAGCATCGTGGTGCTGTCGCTGATTCCCGTGACCCTGTTTGGGATGTGGAATGTTGGCTACCAGGCCCACACGGCGATGGCTCAGATGGATGCGGCCGGTGCGGAGTACTCACTGAACTGGCACAGTACCGTTCAGCGGGCAATTGGGCTGGGGCATAGCCCTGACAGCTTCATCGACAATTTCGTTTATGGAGCGTTGCATTTCATTCCCATTTACATCGTGTGCATGTTTGTCGGTGGGCACCTCGAGCTCATCTTCAGCGTGCTACGGGGACATGAAATCAACGAAGGGTTTCTCGTTACCGGCTTGTTGTTTCCGCT
>CALELC010000278.1 GCA_937904535.1 uncultured Planctomycetaceae bacterium | reverse complement strand
GGGCAGGTCCCAGCGATCAGCGTGTCGCATCAGCAAAAAGGATTGCAGGGGCTGCTCCGGGGTCGCACGGGTCAACAACAAGATCCCGGCGGCCGATGTCGTAGGTGTAGCGATGGTGTGGTCGAGAGTCATAAGGCGAGGGGTTTAGGGCCGATGCACCGTCACTGTCAGAATGCCGGCATCGGCTGAGGCTCAGTGGCACTGCTGGAATCCGGCGAATCGCTACACTGCAGGGGCGTCACCCGACGGACAGCGGTCAGCCGCGTCCGTTACCACAGGCAACTTGCCGGAGCAGCGGGCTGGATGAAAATTTATACCAAAACCGGCGACTCGGGCAGCACCGGATTGTTTGGCGGGCCGCGGGTGCCCAAGGATGATGTGCGGATCGAGGCCTATGGAACGGTCGATGAATTGAACGCCGCACTCGGCGTCGTTCGCGCGTTGGGACTCGATGGCGACCTGGATGAGCAGCTTGCTCAGATTCAGCACGAATTGTTCGCGATCGGTGCTGAATTAGCCACGCCATCGGCGGAGGCACGGGGAGTTCGCTTCGTCAGTTCTTCGCAAATCGCGCGACTGGAGCAGACGATCGATCAGCACGAAACCACGCTCGAGCCGCTGCGGCAATTCATCTTGCCCGCCGGTTCCGTAGCGGCCGCCCACTTGCATGTAGCGCGAGCGATTTGCCGCCGGGCCGAACGCCGCGTGGTCACCTTGGCGCGGATCCCAGACGCCGGGATCGGCGACGCCGTGCTGATCTACTTGAATCGTTTGAGCGATCTGTTATTTGTGCTCAGCCGAGTTGCGAATGCACGGCTGGGAGCGACCGAAGTGGGCTGGATTAAGCCGGTTGCAGCAAGCGATTCGACCGGCTTGCCGACTGCCTCGACCTAGCCCAGAATACGGGAGCAGAGACTCGTCAGAAGTGATGCAGCGTATCAGCGCCCCTTGAAAGGATAGAAACAGCCGTGAAAAAAGTTGAAGCCATCGTCCGCCACTTCAAGCTCGAAGACGTTAAGAATGCGTTGACTGAGAATGGCATTCACGGAATGACGGTCAGCGAAGTACGCGGCTTCGGACGCCAGAAAGGGCATACAGAAATCTATCGAGGTACCGAGTACGCGATCGACTTCGTGCCCAAGGTCAAAATCGAGGTCATCTGCACCGACGACAATCTGCAGACAGTCATCGACACCGTGTTGCAGACCGCTCAAACCGGGCAAATCGGTGATGGGAAACTGTTTGTAACCGACTTGCAGGACGCGATTCGGATTCGCACCGGCGAACGAGGGGAAGACGCGCTGTAGTCGTGCATGTCTGAAACCTCACAACCGCTGATTGAACCAGTAATTCTTGACGCGCGGCGGAAGTTGCGTGAGGGTCGGGAAAAAATCCGGGCACGCCACGACGAAGGGGCGGGCGGCCCGCAAGTTTGTGCGCAGATTACCGATCTCTTTGATCGCATCATTCTCGAAATTTGGAATGAGGCGATCAAACACCATCCCGATACCGTGGACGGATCACGGTTGGCGCTGATCGCCCACGGCGGCTATGGCCGCTGCGACTTGGCGCCCTACAGCGACGTCGATCTGATGCTGGTGTGCACCGGAAAGATCGGCAAATCGGTCCAACAAGTCGCTTCGGAACTGTCGCGCAATATCGTCGACGCCGGTCTGCAACTTGGGTTTTCAGTTCGCTCGCCCACCGAAGCCTGCCGCTTGGCTTGGAAGGATCCGGTGATCTTTTCGTCGCTGACCGAGTCGCGGCTTCTGGCCGGTAGCCTCCAGGTCTATGAGAGTTTCTTTGCGGCTCTGCGACGGGGGACGAAACGGCGACGAGCCAAGTTGATCGATGCCGTCCAGGAAGCTCGGCGCCAGGAACGCGCGAAATGGGGCGAAACGAACTACCTGTTGCGTCCTAACGTTAAACGTTCGCGTGGGGGCCTGCGCGATCTGCAACTGATCCGCTGGATCGGCTTCGCGTGCGATGGCGAGACCGAACTCGATCGGTTGGTCAAGCTCGGGCGGTTGCCGGCGGAGGATCATCGCCGCATTCGGCAAGCGCACGCGTTTTTGTTGCGGCTGCGGAATGAGCTGCATTTTTCCGCTGGACGTAGCCAAGACGTGCTCGATCGACCGACGCAAATGCGGATCGCCGCGAAGTGGGGTTATCAGCCCCAGGAGGCGCGGCTGGCGGTTGAGATGTTCATGCAGGATTACTTTGAACACACTCGCAACGTCCGTTACGCCTCGGCCTACGTCTATGCGGTCTCCCAGCGGGCGTCGTTTTTTTCCCGCCTGTTGGAGCGGCTGGTATCGCGACGCATCGACGACGCGATCCGGATCGGTCCCTATAGCGTGTGGGTGAAGGCAAGTCGCTTGCCAGAGTTTGCAGGCAATCTGACGGACGTGCTGAGATTGATGGATGTCGCGAGCCGGCATTCACGCCGGATTCTGCACCCAACGTGGCAGGCCATCCGATTGGCCATGATCCATCGCCCGCCCGGCGAACCGGACGCAGCGGCCGTGCGATCCTTTCTGTCGCTGATGAGCCGACCAGGAAGGCTGCCGGACCTGCTGCGACATCTGCATGAATTGCGGGTGTTGGAGCAATTCATTCCGGCGATGAAACGAGCTCGCGGACTGTTGCAGTTCAACGAATACCATAAGTACACCGTCGATCGACATTGCATCCGTGCGGTGGAAGCCGCGACTCAGTTTGAGTTCAAGCAGGGGCCAGCGCGCGAGCGTTATCGGCAATTGAGCGACAAATTGATGCTGCATTTGTCGTTGCTGATCCACGACCTAGGTAAAGGCTTTGAAGAGGATCACAGCACGGTCGGCAAGCAGATTGCCGCCGAAACCGCTCAGGTACTGCGGTTAGATGAGCAGACCAGCGAGACCTTGCAGTGGTTGGTGCATAAACATTTGATCATGCACCATGCCGCGTTTCGGCATGATTTGAACGATCCGCAAATCATTGCGAAGTTTGCCGCCGAGGTCGGGACTACGGAACGTCTGGAACTGCTGACCTTGATGTCGCTTGCGGATTTGACCGCGGTGGGGCCGGACGTGCTGACGGATTGGAAAGAGGATCTGATATACGAGCTTTGCGATCGCACGCGGGCGTACCTGGAAACCGGGAAGCTGCCGGGTGAACCGAGTCCGCAGTCGCTCCGCCGCCGAGCCGAGATTCGCCAGCAGCTCGAGACGCTCGGCGCTTCGGACCGCTGCCTAGCAATGCTGGACGAACTGCCAGAGGCGGCGATTGAACGCGCTTCTCCGACGTTCATTGCTGAATTGATCCGTGATGCCTTGGACAGCGATCCGCCGGCGATTGCCCTGTGCCGAGGACGCTTTGACGCCGGGCGGGGCGCGACCGAGTACACCGTGGTCATGCAGCAAAAGGACCAGCCCATTGGGACCTTTGCCAAGGCTACCGGGGCGCTGGCCGCCTGTGGTCTGTCGATCCTCAAGGCTGAGATTTCGACACTGAGCAACGACTGGATTTGGGATACCTTTCTCGTTGAAGATCAGGGGACAACCGCGAACCACGACGAGCACATCCGTGAGATCGGTGAGCGAGTCGCTCGGATGATGAGTTCGAGCAAACCGGTGCCAACGCACCGCAAGGTTTGGTCGTCTCTGAGCCAGTCGGAAGCTTCAAAGATCAAGCTGCAGCCGGCTCGAGTGAGCTTTGATAATGAGACGATGGATCGCTATACGATTCTGTTGCTCTTTGCTTATGACCGGCCAGGTCTGTTGGCATCGGTCTCCGCAGTGTTGGCGAGCCTTAAGATTGTGTTGCACTTTGCCAAGATCGATACTCACCTCGATCAGGCCGTAGACGTGTTTTATATCAGTGAACTCGATAACACGAAGATCACGTCTCCGGCGCGGCTGAGTCAGATCCGTTTTGCGCTGCTCGCCGCAGCGGATCATACGAACGAATAGTGCGACCGATCCAGGTTGTCACCGATGTGGTGCCAGCACGTGTAGGTAGCAGTTGTAGCGCCCCGGTAAGGGGCCGCTGCGCTCGATTGATCGGTTTGTGCCGCTACGAATGAGTTAGATATTGCCCCGAGCGAATCGAACCGATTGCAGAGGAGGTGTGCTCACTGACGAGCACCGCGTAGCCCGCTCAGTACGGATGATGCGGACAGTGCAGTCCGTTCATCCAACTCTTTTCGCTCAAGGTGTAGGGATGCGGCAGGTTCTTTTGGCTCCAATTTGTGCAGCGTTGTTGGGGGCCAGTGCGGTCGCTGCGCATGATGACTCATACGAGCTCACCGATTGGCAGATGTCAGCCGCTATGCCAAATCCGGTGATCGCTCCCGTGCCGGCTGCACTGCTTGCCGGGCATGGCGCCTGTGACGGCGCACACTGCGGCAATGCCGTATCGGGGTGCGTCGCGACCACATTGCAACCGCTGCCCTACCATCCACCGGTACTTCCACCGCCGACGTCGTTGCACGGCTACTTCAATAGTCCGCCTGAGCAGCTGCATGTTTGGGACAGCTATCCCCGCGAAGTGGCCCTCCGCCAATGGCACCGAATCGCTAAGGAGCAACATTTGAAAGGTGTGCGACAGCATCGCGTTGGCCGTGGACATTCGTCTGGACCAGCTTGCCAGTGACATTGGCCGCGCCACGATTTTCGAAAAGTCAAGTCAAAGCGGCTGAAGTTGCTGAGCGAATCAGCCGATGTTAATAGCACCATGGATTGGGAGGGTGGAACGATCGGTACCGTCGTTCCAACGATTGAAGGGCCATGGTGAGGCAGGGAGGGGTTCACCAT
>CALELC010000277.1 GCA_937904535.1 uncultured Planctomycetaceae bacterium | reverse complement strand
AGGTAATGCCCGTAGCCTGTCACGCGTCGGTACAAAATCGTTGCTTGCCGCGCTCATCGCGAAGCCGCCTTCACCGCAAATCCGAATCAGACCGCTTGCATAGCGTAGCTCCCAGCATCAGGAAACACTTTGACCAAGCCACTTTTGCCGTGGTAAACTCGTCAGACAGGAGACGGTTATGCAAATAGAAATTCCATCGGACCAAGAACCGACCGTTAAGATGCTCGCGATCAATGCCGGCTTCACAACGGTTGAACAGTACGTGCTGAATCTGATCCAACAGGACGGGGAACGTGCGGCAATTCAAGTGGGCCTGGATCAGGCCATTCGCGGAGAGGGACGCCCGCTTGCGGAGTTTGACGCCGAGTTCCGACGACAAAAAGGGATTCCCATTGAGCGTTGAATGTTCAAAGTCGTAATCATGCCAGTTGCTGAGGACGATATCGCCGAAGCATTTCAATGGTGGCACGATAATCGTTCGCTTGAGCAGGCTCATCGTTGGTATCTGGGAATCTATCCGGCTATCGCCAGCCTCAGCGAGTCAGCTGAGCGTCGGCCACTGTCGCCTGAAGCTGCAAAGCTTGGTATGGACATCCGTGAGATCTACTTTGGGATCGGACTGCACCCAACTCACCGCGTCGTGTTCTTCATCGAGAAGGGGACAGTGAAAGTGCTGCGAGTTCGCCATCTCGCGCGCGGCCACCTTCGCCCGTCTGACCTATAAGCAGTACCAACTCTGTTTCAATGCCTATCAATGGAAAGGGTTGCGATTCGACTCCAAAAGGATATGCTCTCTTCTGCCGCCGACATCTGCGGACATGTCGTGGCAAATACTGACTGTGCAATGCCAACATTTAATCCGTAGCCAGATGGTTTACCAAGAGCATATCCACGAAAGGTTTCGTGCTAAAATCCTTTAGCAAAGCCACTCATGCCTTCCGCGTCCAACTAGCCCCTTCTGAAGCACCGATCGCCGGCTCTTTTTGACTGCCTACTGACAGGTGAATTGACCGAAACAAGAGAACTCACCTTTGAGCATCGCGAATTGCTACTGAAGTACGGTTACCCGTTCGCGCGTCGGGAGGCATCGCTTCATCGTTGGCCGGAGGGTCAAGCGATTCGTCGCTTGCGGTGTTAGACCGATGCGAACAGCTGGAATACGCCGAGCAAACCGGCGACAGTGACTTAGACATCATGTGGTGAGAGCCGCATGATTGCTCCGAGCGGCTTGGCCTCTGGGCGCGCATTGCTCGCCGCCGCTGGCTGGCCGTGTGTTTTCAGGTCGACTCTCCCCTCAACGGCCAACCGACTCGCTATCGCTCAGCAACCTGAGCGGATAGAGCGCTTACGGCAAATCGTCAACGCCCAACGCCGCCGAACGCTGAGTTCTGTGGATCTGGAAGCTCGAGCAAGTGAGTGGAGCCTGCGCGTTGCTGACCGTCCTCCTACCCATTCAGCTCGGCAGGAGGGTATGCTGCTGCCCCGCGAGCTCGCGTCCCGCTCGTAGCCCACCCCCACATTTCCCCAACTTCCCCGGCAGTTGTTTCTGCTTCCGACATGTGATTGACTGCGCAAAAACGACGCCCGACTTCCAAAATTACCTCCGTCCCCTTAGATCCAGTCGTCCCCTTAGATCCAGTCGTCCCCTTAGATCCAGTCCGCCTCGAAGAAATGGAAGCGACTACGGAGCCACGAGAAGATCGTACTTGTGATCGAAGGACATTCCTTCAAAGACGGTATCATGCAGGAAGAAATCGCCGCCTAACTCACCTTTTCAAGAACACAACATTTGACAATTGCTCTGCACTTCCTCTGCGGCGGCGGATCGTCGAACCGTTCGTTCGGCCTAGAAGTTCACCCTTGCCGGAATAGTGAGGGCGTTTCGTAAGATGCCCAGATTCTCTGTCAGGATAGACGCGGTACCTTCGCGATCCATGCCCCACAGCTCACTGAGTTCACGCTCGGCAAACTCGACGTGCCAAGGAGCAGCCGGATTGCCGTTGGTTTCTGCAAAGGGGCCGTCTGTCTCTGTCAGAATGCGATTCCGGGGAATTCGACCAACTAGGTCGCGGCCCTTTTTTGAAAAGAGCATTGGTGCCCCCACACTGAACCAGTACCCCCGCCGAATTGCCAGATCAAGCTCCTTCACGGTCCCCGAAAACCAATGAAGAACGCTGATACCAGCGTCCGGGAACTTTCGCATTGTCTCGATGACCGGTGTCGCGGCACGGCGGCTGTGAATGGACATTACTCGGCCACCAGCATTCGTGCATGCTTTGAGAACGTGCTCAAAGACCTGTACTTGCTCATTCCAGAAGTCGCGGTTTTCAGGTGATCCATCCAGTCCAATTTCGCCAACCCACATGGTTTCGTGGAGGTATTTGTCGAACAATGCCAACTCACGGAACCTCTCCTTTGCCAGCTGCGGATGCAATCCGAGCGCAGTTTCGATTGTCGAATGACTTTTTGCTAACGCCGAAGTCCCTGGCCACGCCGAAGGAGTGGTGGTGACAGAAAGTACGAAGCTATTCTGTGCCGCGGCACGGGCAACAACTTCATTTGGGCGAGGGAACAAATCGAGATGGCAGTGAAGATCAATCATTTAACACCTGAAACGCGCAAGAACGCTCCCAATTCATGAATACCACGTTCAGCGACTGCGATATATGATGCAGGTTCACGGATGTGCTTCGATGCCAAACTCGCTCCGAGCAATACTTCGATGCCTTCATCCTCGGAAACAGCAACCGCCATTGCTGCCGAACGCACATCGTCGAAGCCTGAATATGCAGAATCGTCGCGTCCAAGATCCGTGTACACGTAAGTTGTGTTGTCGGTCTGTGGCCAGCGGTGAAACGCGGCTCGTCTAATCAGGCATGGTACGCACCTGCCACAATGTTTGAACCCCATCCTGCGATAGCGGCCACAGCTGGTCGCCAAGTGTGCATGCTGCTTCAAGTACGTCTGGTCGCGACAATTCGCAAGCATCTCCCCCTTCGTCGCAAACTGGTACGGGTTGAAGAGTCTTACACGGATTCCAAGTGCGTCAAGCAGCTGCTGCATCAAGGCCAAAAACACAGGATGAGTCGTTCGCGTGCTGAGACTTCCAAGCCGAGCATCGGTGAGTGGCGGATTGATTGAAATCAGCCCATTCTCGCTCACGTAAAGTGTGATGCTCGCCCCGTCTCGGTACGCTTGCAGCGTTGTTGCAGCCACAATGCCGTATGCCAGGAAAATGAACGATCGAGCACGCTGATTTAGGTCGTTACTTCCAGACCACGCGACGTTGTGGTTCAATTGAAGGTGCTGCAGGCCACCTCCGATTGCTGCTGCGAACTGCGTCTGCTTTTCCGCATCACCGGTGACGATCTGACTAACGACAAGCGGCCGAGTTCCATCGGCGACCAGATCAATTGCGCCGACCAGGCTGTCCATACCGCCTGAAAGGAGTGCAACTGAAGTCTCAACGGGAAAGAGCACCTCGGCCGGAATGGGATGCTCGTAGTTCGTAGCGGTAAACCGCAGTTTCCAGATATCGGTGGTGAGAAACCGAAGCAATTGCTCGATGAGAGGTTTTTGGGCGGTCAACCGATCTGGGTTGTGTACAGCGACTTCCAGTTCGATCTCTCTGGTCCAGCCATCCGGGCTTTTGGATTTGAGAACGACTGAGTCTCCAGCGATAACAGACAGCGCGAGTGAAAGCAAATCCCAGGAATCGTGAGAAATCGACAATCGCTTTCGTGTCAACTCTTCCTGAACGGCTGCGCCGACAGAAACAATCTTCTTTTCGTCTGTCCGGCCGTAGAGCAGGACTGGGACGGTTGTCGGCGTCCATTCAGGGAGTAAATCCTTCACCGGAGTACAAACGAGTTTCATTCGGCATATCCCGAGAAGACATCTAGTGCGTCCCTGAGCACTCGCTGAACCGTCTGTGTGATGCTCTTTCCGCTAAGTCGCTGACCCTGGTCCCTCAGCTTTTTGAAAGACGCAGCGACTGTTTCCCGGATGAACTCTCGGGCCTCCTTCAGTCGCGCCACAGCGACGGTGGCTGACGCGGCCTTTGATTGGATCGCACTTCCGACATCGAGAACGAAGCGCCGGAAGACATCCATGCCGACGAAGCGCTCGATCACGAAGCTTCGTTCGGCTTCCGACAGATTGAGCAAGTCGGCATCTGGAAATCGCTTCAGCAGTTCAGAAAGCGCGTCATTAATCGATTGACGGCTCGCTTCCGCGTCTTGTGTCCCATCTACAGGACATGCAATCTCAACCACGACAGCGATCGCCTCACGGGCAGATTCGCTCTCAGTGAGCCGTGCATCAACACTGCGTGGCTCACCTTCGGCCGTACCGCCTCCGAGAGCGCCATAGAGCGATTGAGCAGTTCGCGCGGTGCTGGCAAACCGTCGGGTCGCAGTTGCCGAGCCGCCCAAACCGCTCTTTATGTAATGACCGACACCTTGTCGTAAACTTGCTCTGTCACCGGTGTTTGCGAACTTGCCGAGCGACGATCGAGTCGAACGAAATCGACCTGAAGGAGCTGTCGGAACTGGGACGGGAGAAGGGGGGGGCACTCGGTGTTTCGGGCTGAGAGCCCTCAGTTGAATCAGTATCTGGAGTCTGCGATGGCGGCTCTTGGAGCGGTGGATCGTCTACCCAAGAAGGCACCATCGGGACGCCGGAGGGCGGTCCGGAACTCGATTTAGACGTTCCCATTCTTGAGTTCCTTCTGAATCGCCTTCTTCACCGGATCGGAAATCGCCGGGGTGCTTGCCAGCTTCATAAACAAATCGGCAGACCACGGTTCGGCCGAGATTTTCGGAATCAATGCCGCCGTAAACTGCTGCCCAGGTCGCTTCCCCAGAAACGCCGACAGGCGGTTTCCCTGACTTGGATCGCAACGCGTTATCGTTAGGCATGCGTCGAGAATCGGCGGTACTCCCCAATCCTGGACCTGTTGTGCCTTTTCCAAGAGTTTGTCGAAGATGAAGCTGAGTTCCGGCCTTGGAAGCGATTTCAATCGATCCGTCAAAGAACTGGCCATGTCTGGATACTCCATCAACGCACCGAGCAGCTCGATGCCTTCCGACGACAATCGATCAGTCGGCGTGATGAGTGGCGCGTGTTCACGACTGACGTATAAGGCCCCTCGCAAGTCCAATTCCGCAAGTAACGGCTTGACGGTCAACCACTCTTTAACAAACGGAGAGTCCCACTCTTTGGGAAGCTCCGGACTCTTGCCTGCGTTGGCACGTGCTTCCCATTCAGCGAGCATCGTTGGCTTTCCGCCTTCATCCTCGTTTACAGATTTGACGAGCTGCTTGTACGCTTCAGGATCTCCGCAACGCTCAAACAAGAGCAGCTTTGTCAGGACCGCTTCATCAACGGTTATGCCGAGTGTGTGCGCAACCGAAATTCTAATCGCCAGAGCGTTCAGGAAGCGTTTGATCAGACGCGGATTTCCCTCGATATGCGACGCTGTCGTCATAACCGGTGCTAGGCGATCTGCGGCATCGAATCGAGAAACTACATCGCCGGGGAAGTTAATGCCGAGGGATTGCATGAAGGCACGATCCACCCTCTTTCCTTGCCAACTTGCGGCCAACTGCTTGCATACGGCAGCTCGAACCTGTTCTTTGACACCTGA
>CALELC010000276.1 GCA_937904535.1 uncultured Planctomycetaceae bacterium | reverse complement strand
GAGCGGCGTCAGCTTCCGCGACCGCAGCTTCGCGGGACGCCCAGGGATTGTCGCCGGCGCTCGCGAAGCTCTCTAAGGCCTCGGCCCGATTACGAGATGTGGCGGTATAAAAACCGACTGTGGCTCGGCCAGACGCAATTGCGTTTGCTGCGGCAGCACTGGCAAGCGAAGCCTGATAAGCTGCATGGTTTTGACTGGTCAATCGCACCCAGTTTTCGATTGCTGATTGAGCTGCTGAGTTGGCGGCGAGGCTCGCATCGACCATGGCCGCCTCATAGGACCGCTCAGCCTCCGCTGCTGCTTCCTCGTGCGTGGCGGACAATTCAGCATTGACGCGAGTGGCGTCTGAAGCACGCGCTCGCTGCCGCTGATTGAGTTCGCTGATTGCCCGGTTCTTCGCGGCTAACCAAGCCTCCCGAGTCCCACTTTCCGTACCCGCGGCTGAACTGCCGGAAGCGCCGGGAGAACCAAACGTTTCTCTTGCGATCACAAGTCGCAGCTGTTTAGCTTCAAGCGCCAAGGATTCGATCTCCGAGAGATAGCTTTCCTTGGAGATCAGCTCATGGTTGCGTTTATTTTGGACCAGCGCAGCCGCCTGACGATTGGCCTTCAGCTCATTCACGCCCCGTGTCCAGCGAGTTTGCTGAACGGCAGCCATTTGGACCTCGAAGTCACGCTGCGCCGCAAGCTGGTCTTGTTCGGACTCGACGCGATCACTGGTTGCTTCGTCCGCCTGCTGCTGAAGCAGGTCGAGATAGGAGGCGCGAAATCGAGCCGCTGCATCGGTAAGCACTTGATCGCGAAGATGGGCGGCCGCGACTCCCTGTTTGGTGCGGTCGGCATCAGCCAACAACAATGCCACTTCCAGTGCTAAATTGGCATCGACCGTAGCAAGCTGGTGATCGCGTAATGCATCCGCTTGTAACACTTGTTGGTCACGTTCGGCGCGAGCAACGGCGACGCGGTAGGCGGCCGCAGCAGAAGTGTCGCCTGAATAAGTTGTAATGATCGCCGACGCAGCATTGTGCGCAACAGCGCGGCTGAGCATGGCTGAAGCCACAGCGACTGCTTTATCGCGAGTCGCTGCAGCAGTTTCAATGGTGATGGCTTTGAGGGCATCGGCATCAGCCTTGGCACGGGCATAGACTTCGGTCGCCACCCCTACATCGCGCAGGTACTGGTCGTTAGCAGCCGCGGTCCTCCGCTTCTGGCCGTAGAGGTTCGCGGTTTGCGCGACCGCCAAACTTCGCTTGGCCTCGGCGAGTGTTGTCTGCTGCGCGGTTCCAGCTTCGGCGATCTGAACATCAGCGACCTGCTGTGCCGCCGCATTTTCAAGGGACTCAGCTGCTTCATGATCAATCCGCGCGTTGTCGTAGATTTGTTGATAGCCGCTGAGTTCGACCGCGAGTCGCCGTTCCTCTGCTTGATGTTCTGCAATGAGTGCTGCGGAAATCGTATCGAACTGCGCCTGCGTGATCTGCTTGTTGTAAAGTCGGTCTTGAGCCTCCATCCGGCGATGCTCGATCGCCGACCTCGTGTTGTCAGAAGCAGCACGAGCGGCTTCGGAGACGCTATGAAATTCCTTCTCGGCAGCTTGATCGCGGTCAGCCCGAACAGAACGTGCGGCCTCTTGCGACGCCGACAATTGCGTGCCAGCTAGCTGCTTGACGCGTTCGACTTCACGATGCCGTGCCTGCTCGGCTGCCTGCACCGCCTGCTCGAGTGCCGACAGGTCTTGCGGAGAGTACCCATTGATCGCCGCTTGCTTGGCAAGCGTAGCCGCTGCCACTGCGCGGGAATGATTTGCGGTTGCCGCCGTTAAAGTTGCGGCGTGCGATGCTTCAGCCGACGCAACCGCTTGCTTATAAGTCGTCTCTGCAATTGCAACCGCATTGTCATAGGCCGCTTGTGCCGCCTGCGGAACAGCTTGAACGCTCGCAAGCGGCTGAGGCAGTTGCTCGACCGGCAAGTTGTTCGGCTGACTTTGCAGCACCAGAGCCTCAGGCTGATAGATCTCTGGTGACGCGGGCCACCAGACCAGTTCAGGCAATCCAAAGTCTTGACCAACCCTATAAAATCCCGCCACATCAAGAGCTACGGAGATTGCGTTCAGGCCATTCGTCTGCGGTTCATTCTCCGCGTTGACTGCGGCTTCAGCGGGCACGACATTTGACAGAGTCAGTGTCGAGCTAGAAGTAGCTAAATCGCTTGAACTAGATGGATTAGCATGCGAAGCGCCGTTGGCGTTGGAGCCATAACTAGTAATTTCGCCAACTGAAAGTGGTGAATTAACCGGCGATTGAACCGGACTGAGTGCTGGACCGGGATACGTAGTGCTATAAGGATTTGCCAGCGGTGATGATTGATAATCAATGCCACCAGGTGAAGGCGGGGCCTGTAAGGTGCTCGCACTAGAAGGCGCGGAATAGGCGGGAGGCGGCGGAGAAACGGTGGGAGCGGTTGAGCCTGCAGGATAATAGTTAGAAGGCGGCGGAGATGCAGTAGGAGCAAAACCGTATCCAGCCTGATAGCTACTAGGCATCTGATAGGTAGGCGTCGATGCGTCGCCTGCCATTAGTTGGCGTGGTTCCAACTGTTGGAGCAGGAGTTGACGCCGGCGGTGCTGAACTCGGCGACGATCTTGGGCAAGCCGCACCTTCAATCGCTGCAGTAGCGAAGATCTCCGATTGGCAGTTCCATTGCCGTGAAAGCAAGCTTCAAGCATGGCCAAAGCCCTCGCGTCAAAGCCTAGAACCGGCTGAACGGCAGCGCGCCGTCAGTAGGAGGAAGAGCAAGGAGACTCTATGCCTACCCCCTAGACGGGTCAAAACATGGTGCAAACATGTCCACCCACCCGATTGAGCCAACCAACCGTTTTAACGGGCAGAAACAAACCGGCACCACAGAGGGGACTCGGTGCAGAATTATTAGTTAGACACCTAGTTTTTGCACACGACTCGCTCGCGGCGCCACGCACGGTGCTGCGTGGCCTGTGCGGTCATGGTCCCTCGGCTGCGTCTCGCGGGCACTCAACTTAGCTCAGCTTGAAAGGTCCGAGCGGGAGCAGAAGCCGCCGACGCATCGCCGTCCAATCGCCTGCAGTCGGTCGAACCGATGTCGAATTCATACTGAGAAGTTGAGATGAGAATAGGAAGAACTGGCGAGCGTAGGTCAGCGTTTGCTCTCGCGGAGACACGCATCCGTTCGGGCATCGAGCCGTCAAGCTGCTGGAAACGGACGACACCAGGTTGACCAATGGCTCAGAACAAGTCGGGCGGGGCAGGGGTGCCGGGCTGGATGCTGATCTCGTCGAGGTCGAGCGACCGCAGCCGCTCGGCGTCGATCCGCTCTGACGGCGAGGGCAACGCTGAACCGTCGTCTGAGTCGCCTCCGTGGCGATCGATGACGGGCGGTGTGGAGAGAATCCCTTCGCGCGGCGAACGGACATTCTCGGGATCGTCCTCCTGGTCGCGCTGCACCAGCGCCGGTGAACGGGCACCGGCCGGATCGAAGACGCTGCCGACGCGGCCCGAATCGCGCCGGGTACGCTGCCAAGCTCCGCCATAGGTCGGATAATCTAAGTCGCCGCAGTCCGACGGAATCGTGCAACCGGTCAGCACTCCAGCGCCGCACAATACGATGATCCCGATGACCGTTCGGGCCCAATTGCTGGCGTTAGCACGCACGACACACGCCTCCGCAGTGGCGGCGGAACCAGCTGGCGGCGAAACCGGTTGAGAGGGTGCAGGCATCGGATAAAACCCTGAGCGTGTGGCGACGACCGAATCGATCGTGAGACGACGTACACGGTTTATCGGTTGAGCAATGGCTGAGCTTTAGGCAGGCCGTGCGGCTACGGCCATTTTTGTTAAAGATGTAGTGGGCGACGGCAATCGACTCGCCCCCTGGTCCTAATTTGGGGAGCGGGGGATAGTTGTGGCTTGTGGCAAAGAAGAAGTCGCCCGAGGAAAGCAAGGGGTCCGCGTTGCTCCGTGATCGTTTACTCAGTGCATCGGTCCTGATCGGTGTGGTCGTGCTGCTGCTGTGGCTGGACCACCAGCGGCCAGTGGCGGGCGTGGTCGGCATTTGGCTGCTGCCGCTGCTGCTGTTTTTTACGATCGGGACGGCGCTCGACGTGATCCGGCTGATTCTCGGCTCGGGCCGCGCGATCGATCGCTCGGCAGTGCTGCTTGCTACGGCCATCATCCCACTGGCGGCTTACGTTCCATCGCTGTGGCCGCTGCTGATGGGCCAGGCTTATCCGGCGGACTGCCCCCTGGGGCGCAGTGGCTGGGTTGTGGCTGCGGCCGTGACTGGCGTGTTTATTGTGCTGCTGCGGGAGATGGCACGCTATGACGCCACGCGACGAGGCGAGGCGATCGAGCGAACCTTTACCGGCGTATTCGTCTCCTGTTACGTGGGCATCCCGATGGCGGTGCTGGTGGCAATCGTCAACCTCGGCGAAGGCCCATGGGGATTGGCGGCGCTGATCAGCATGGCGGCGGCGACCAAGTCGGCCGATGCCGGGGCGTACTTCAGCGGCCGAACGCTCGGGCGACACAAGTTGATCCCGCACCTCAGCCCCGGCAAGACCTGGGAAGGCGCTGTAGGCGGCGTAACCACCGCGGTGCTCGTCAGTTACGGCTGTTTCTTCTGGCTGATTCCGGCGCTGGCCGAGGTGACTCAGCAACCGCCGCTGTGGGGTCCGTTGGTGTTTGGCGTGGCGTGTGCGGTCGCCGGAATGATTGGCGATTTGGCGGAATCGCTCGTCAAACGCGAGACGGGAGCCAAGGACAGTGGCAAGACACTGCCAGGACTGGGCGGCGTGTGGGATGTGAGCGATTCGCTGATCGCTGCGGTCGTACCGGCCTGGGTTTTGCTAGCTGCTGGTTTAGCCGGATCGTAGTAGGAACCGGGCGCCACGGCGTGTAGAATGGCGTTGGACATCGGTTGTCCAATGGTTCGTTGTCCGATCCCTGTTTGGCCGGTTATTACGGAAACGTCCGTTCAGTATGCGACTTGCTCGCAGCAAAACGCGATGTGACTTTTCAACACCAACACTCCGCAACTCCGAGCTGTCGTGATGAGTTGCTGCCCACCGCGCCTCTAACTACCGATGGTGGTTTCGACGCGACCCAGCACGCATGGTGGCAACGCGGCAAGCGGTCACAAAGGGTCTGAATGACAGAAGCAACATTGGCGGTCAGTTCGCCGGACGAGATCCTCGCGTTGTTTGGGGCTCGTGACCAACACCTCCGCACAATCCGGAGGCTTTTCTCCGTTTCGATCACCCACCGCCAAGGACAAGTACGGATCTCGGGAGATCCCGAGGCGGTTCAGCAAACGACTCGAGTGCTCGAACGTTTGCAGCAGCTCAGTCGCCGCAAAGGTGTGCTGAGCCCCTTGGACGTTCAAGAAGCCGCGGCGATGGAAGGCGTCGGCGAACAACGTCGCAGCCCGCTGAGGGCGGAGGTGGCAGGAGTGGAGATTCGGCAAGCCGGTCGCACGGTGCAACCCCGTACCGAAGGTCAGGCGCGGTACATCGAGATGATCCGCAGCCATGACCTGACGATCGCTACCGGTCCGGCGGGGACGGGCAAGACGTTCTTGGCGGTCGCGACTGCCGTCGAATCGCTCAAGGCTG
>CALELC010000275.1 GCA_937904535.1 uncultured Planctomycetaceae bacterium | reverse complement strand
CCTTGGCGAAGTTCTGGCCGAGGAAGTGGCTGGTGCCGGCCTGCAGCGCCTTGCGGTCTTGCATCATCGCTTCGATCGACAGCGTGTCGACCGCACCGGGGAAGCGTTCATCGGGCGTTTTGGAACCGATCGTGACCGGCATCGCCATCCAGTTTTCGGCGAAGTCGGCGTACACATCGATCATTCGCTGGGTCTCTTCGATCGCTTCTTCCTGCGTCGCGTGGACCGTGTGCCCTTCTTGCCACAGAAACTCAGCGGTGCGGAGGAACATCCGGGTGCGCAGCTCCCAGCGCACGACGTTGGCCCACTGATTGATCAAGATCGGCAGGTCGCGGTAGCTCTGCACCCACTTGGCATAGGTGGCTCCGATGATCATTTCGCTCGTGGGGCGAACGATCAGCGGCTCTTCCAGCTCACCAGCCGGTTGCAGGCCGCCACCGGGCTTCGGCTCCAGGCGGTGATGGGTCACAACCGCACATTCTTTCGCGAATCCCTCGACATGCTCGGCTTCCTTTTCCAGGTAGCTCATCGGGATGAACAGCGGAAAATAAGCGTTTTGGTGGCCGGTCGCCTTGAACATATCGTCCAGCGCCCGCTGCATGTTTTCCCATAACTGGTAACCCCAGGGCTTGATCACCATGCAGCCGCGGACCGGCGAGTTCTCCGCCAAATCCGCTGCTTTGATGACCTGTTGATACCATTCCGGGTAGTCTTCAGCGCGGGTCGGTGAAATCGCGGTTTGGGGGGCCTTGGCCATGACGCTAGCGTTCTCGAAGTGTCAGCGGGAAACAAAAGTGCGGGTCAGAAGTTTAACGCTCGGCCCCGGCCGCGAGAACGGCCCGCGGTGCCTCGACGCTTGGCAACACCACCGGCTCAAGCGCCGCCTGCGGTCGCCGCGGTGCGGCGGCAAAGCACGACAAGAACGCCAGCGGCAGCGGCAGGGCAATGAACACCCACAGCGCCCAGTCGAAGTCGCCTTGCAGGTCGCGCACGGTCCCGGCGATGAGTGGCCCGACACTCGACAGTGCAATGTTCATCGTCATCAGCACGCCGCGAATCTTGCCCAAATGTTGGCGCCCGAAATACCGCGCCCACAGCGGCTGCACGGCGCCGGAATAAATCCCCAACGTCGCTCCCATCATCAGTCCGGAGGCGATCGCCCACAGCGGATCGCTGGCGATATACAGCATCGCCACACCGACCGACAAACCCGCCAGCCCAATCGTCAGCATCGGCTGAGGCCGCGACCGGTCGGCCAGCACTCCGCCGATCAACTGCATCATCGCCAAGCTGACCGCGAAAACGACCATCGTGTTGGCGGCGTCCTGCTCGCTCAGCCCGCGTTCCTGGTAGATCGCCACCATCGAGAAAAACAGCGCGGTGTGCACCAGTCCGAACATCGACGAACCGAGTGCGGCCACCCAAAACGAAAACGTGCCAAACGCTTGCTGCAGCGTGAATTGATGCTGCGGGGTCGGCGGTTGAGCCAGCGGAACCGTAGCCGCACCGGCTTCCGCCGCACTTCCGCTGGGGCTCAGATCGCCGTTGTCGATCGCCTGCCCAACCTCTTCCGGCCGATCGCGATACAGCAACAGGTAAAGCGGAAACAGCACCAACCAGATGCCGCAACCGAGCAGCGCATAAGCACCCCGCCAGCCGTATTCACCGACCAACCACAGATTCAGCATCGGCACGATCGCCATCGAACCGGCATGGCCGACACTCCGCAGGCCCTCGACCATGCCGAGCCGGCGATCAAACCAAAACGGCAACGCACTGCCGCTGAGCAGCGACAATGCTCCGGGGCCGAGCATCCGCAGAAAGAAGAAGCCCAGCGCCAACATCAGCCAGTTCTGCGCGGCGCTGATCAGCAAACAGGAAAGCAGCACCGCCGTGATCACGCCGAGCATCGTCCGCCGGATCCCGTGGCGATCCATCAGCATCCCGATGTACATGATCGGGATCGCACCCAGCAACGTACCGAGCGTGTAGGCCGCCGCCATCTGGGTGTGCGAAAGTCCGAGTGACACCCGAATCGGCTCGTTGAAGATCGACACCCCGAATGTCTGACCGGGCGAACTCGCGACCATCGCCAGCATCGCCAGTGGCAGAATCAGCCAACCATAGAAAAACCGATGCCGAGTCGCTGGAGGTGCCTCACCGTCCGCAGATACACGCTCCAGCTGGAGTTCGCCGCGATCCGATCGGCGCCGCGTTGCCGCCGACTCCACCGCGAGCTGGACAGCCCGCTCCGCATCCTGTGCAGGAAGGTTATTGATAAACGACGCGCGGCTGGAAACCTGCGGTTCGTCCAGCACACACGTAGCGGGTCGGCTAGCCATGATCCTCAATCAGAACAGCTCGGCCACTCGGAACAGAATCCTGCCAGCGACCCGGACCTCGTGTCGCGATGCGGTTTGGTGAGTGGCGCATCAAGAAGATTTTCCGCTACCACTCTTTACCGCCTGCTGTGTCAAAGCAAGCTGCTGCTGCGGCAGCACCCCAAGATCCCTTACTGCGGTGCCGTTTCTTGCTTCACCGCCGTCCTAATGGCAAGGAACTGCATCTGCGGATTTTCTCGCCGCATGTATTCCGCATCCCAGGCAGTTTGGTACAGCACTACCGGGTTGCCGAATTGGTCCTGAACCAGCCGAGAGGTGTACGGCACGTGGAGCTGCTTGATCTGTTCCGGCTCGGCCTCAACCCACCGTGCCAGCTTGTAAGGCAGCCACTCGACATCGGTCTCGGCGTTGTACTCGCTTTCGAGCCGATACCGCACCACGTCGAACTGCAGTTCCCCGACCGCGGCCAGCAGCGGATCGCGGCGAGTCGACTTGGGGTCGAGGAACATCTGAATCGCCCCTTCCTCGAGCAGTTGTTCGAGGCCGCGGGTAAATTGCTTGCGTTTGAGCGTCTGTCGGCAGCGGAGAATCGCAAAGTATTCCGGTGAAAACTGCGGCAGCGGCTCAAAGTGGATCGGCTCGCCTGTGCAGATCGTGTCGCCGAGCAAGAATTCGCCAGGGTTCACCAGCCCGATGATATCACCCGGGAAGGCTTCATCCATCGTTTCGCGTTCTTGCCCAAACACACGGTGAGCTCGCGGCAACCGCAGCTTCTTACCCGTTCGCGGATGCAAGACTTCCATGTCGCGTTCAAAACGGCCGGAGCAAACCCGCACAAACGCCACACGGTCGCGATGCCGCGGATCGAGGTTGGCTTGAATCTTGAACACGAAGCCCGCGAACTCTGGCCGATCGGCTGGGATCGGTCCGACGTCGCTGGGGCGATCGGTCGGCGGTGGGCAGAGTCCCAAGAAGCCGCGCAAGAAATGTTCAACGCCCCAGTTCGAGAGAGCGCTGCCAAAGAACACCGGCGAAATCTTACCGCCCAAAAAGAGTTCGACGTCAAACGCCTCGCCGGCGTCGCGAAGCAGCGCCACTTCCTCCTGCGCTTGCTCTGCAATCGCGGGCGGAACCGCCGGGTCGTCGAGCGTCTCCAGATCAAACGTCCGGTACGGCGTCCGCAGATCGCCGCGGCGGTCTTCAAACAGGTGCGCCTGGCCGCTGGCGATATCGACCACCCCTTTGAAATCGATGCCGGTGCCGATCGGCCAATTGAACGGCACGACATCGATTCCCAGCTTGGACTCGATTTCGGCCAGGATTTCCAGCGGTGCTTGTCCTGGGCGATCGACCTTGTTGACGAACGTCAGCACCGGGATGCGGCGCAGGGCACAGACCCGAAACAGTTTTTCCGTCTGGGCTTCCACGCCCTTGGCCAGGTCGATGACCATCACCGCCGCGTCGGCCGCCATCAGCGTGCGGTAGGTGTCTTCGCTGAAGTCATGGTGGCCGGGGGTATCGAGCAGATTGACGCGGTAGTCGTCGTACTCAAAGGTCAGCACGGTCGAGCTGACCGAGATTCCCCGCTGCTTTTCCAGTTCCATCCAGTCAGAAGTGGCTGAGCGCTGGGTCTTGCGCCCACGGACCGCCCCGGCCACTTCGATGCAGCCACCGAACAGCAGCAGCTTTTCGGTCAGGGTCGTTTTCCCCGCGTCGGGGTGCGAAATGATCGCAAAGGTGCGGCGGCGCTGGACCTGTTGGCGGATCCGCGGGTCGAAATCACTCATGGACAGGACGATTGGGAAAGATAGGGAGTCGCCGCAGGGCGGGTTCAGCCGCAGACGCGTCTATCGGCGGGCGGCGGTTTTGTTCAAAATACGGGGCCGGCAGCGTCTGCCGTGAGATCCCACCTTGCCCGACAGCAGCGTTCGGGCCCATGACTCCAACGAGCCTGATGACTGCGGCTTCAACGTCATGCACCGCTGCCTGGGTGCCTGCCTCGAAAGCGGCCGCAGAAGTCGAATTGGTATTTGATCCTTTTATTGTCCTGGGAAACATGGCTGACAGAACCGAATCCGTCATCGAGGTCGACGGCCGTAGAATAGACTTACGCAATCGACCGCTAGCGGCTCTGTTGGCTTGGTTGCTGCCCGGGGGTGGTCATTTTTACCAACGACGCCACGCCAAGGGAACGCTCTATTTGATCTGCATTCTGACGTTGTGGATCGTTGGGTTTTCGATCGGCGGGATCCACGTGGTGTACGCGTCGCGACATGCTGGAGACCACCGTTGGCATTATTACCTGCAGATCGGCGCCGGCGCGGTCGCTTTGCCGGCTTTGGTCCAAACTCGGCGAATCAATCAGTACACTTCGCCCCGCACCGGTGTCACCAGCGACGACTATGAGCCGCTGTGGGGCGGGTTTATGGCGCCGCCGCACCGTCCGGTCTCGGAAGAAAAAACCGATCAGGTCTCGGCTTGGTATGCCCGCCACGGAGCAGGCTACGAAATGGGCACTTGGTACACGATGATCGCTGGCCTGCTCAACATCCTGGTGATCTACGACGCCTACGCTGGGCCACTGGGGATTCCGATCAGCGGTCGCAAGCGCAAGGACGAGGACGACACTCCTGCGGCCGCGGACCGCGCCGCGAAAACCTCAACCCAAGCCAAGACCTAATCCGCCTGCCTCCTGCCCTCGGCCCAACCTCATGTTGTCGATCAGTCCTACTTATTTGCTGTACTACGTTCCCCTGCTGGTCGCCATCAGCTTGGTTTACGGCGGCACCCGGCATGAAGACATGCGGCTGATACTCCGCCATGCCGCCTACACCGCCTACTGGATCACCGCCTTCATGGGGCTGATCTTCGTGGTACTGCTGCTTATGGGCCTGTTCGTGTAACAGCCCACTTGCCTCCATCAACTTTTCTACCGCTCCTCGCTGGGACGCTCTCCGATGCTTCGTCGCCCTGCCCTGCTCTGCCTTTCGTTCCTACTGACCGGCTTGGTCGCCGCGCAACCTCAGGCTCAGGCCGCTCATCCTGTGGTGCTGCAAGGCAACGGCAAGCTCGTCAAACTCGCCGCCGACGGTTCGGCCCAGTGGGAAATGCCGTGGCAGGGAATCCACGACATCCACGTGCTGCCCAGCGGCAATCTGATGGTCCAGCAGGGCGCATCGACCGTGGTCGAGATCGATCACCAAACGAAGCAAATTGTCTGGAGCTATAACGCAGCGCAGCGGGGCGGCAACGCGGGCAAGAAAGTCGAGGTTCACGGTTTTCAGCCGCTGGAAAACGGTCAGGTGATGATTGCGGAAACCGGTAGCCAACGGATCATCGAAGTTGATCGCGAAGGCAACATCACCAAGCAGATCGCGATGGTCGTCCATCACCCGCATCCGCACACCGACACCCGTTTGGCCCGCAAACTCCTTAGCGGCAATTACCTCGTCGCGCACGAAGGCGATGGCGTGGTCCGTGAATACGATGGCCAGTCCGGCCAGGTGGTGTGGCAATACGAGGTCCCGATGTTCGGCAAACCCGCTGCCGGCGGCCATGGCCCCGACGCCTGGGGCAACAAGGTGTTCGCTGCCCTGCGCTTGCCCAGCGGCAACACCCTGCTCTCCACCGGCAATGGCCACAGTGTGCTCGAAGTCACACCGAACCACGAAATCGTCTGGCAACTGCACCAGGACGACCTGGCTCCGATCCGTCTCGGCTGGGTGACCACGCTCGAAGTGCTGCCGAGTGGCAACTATGTGATCGGCAATTGCCATGCAGGTCCTGGCCAACCGCTGCTGATCGAAATCGATCCGCGAACGAAGCAGGTCGTCTGGACGCTCGACCGGTTTGATGATTTCGGCAACGATGTTTCAAACTCGCAGATCCTCGGCTTGAAGGCGCCAGCCATTCGCTGACCCATTCCGGGGTGAGAACAGGCGAAGCCTTACGCCACCACAACCAAGAGGTGCAAGATGTGTGGAACGTTGGTCCCGCGGCTCTTTGGTTACTTGCTTGCCAGCGGCGTCGCTCTACTGACGACGCTTCTGGCTGCTCCCCTGCATGCCCAGTTGCCGGCGCTGAAGGTAAGCGAAAACAAGCGATTCCTGGTCCAGGAGGACGGATCGCCATTCTTCTACCTGGGCGACACGGCTTGGGAGCTGTTCCATCGCCTCAATCGCGAGCAGGCCGATCAGTACCTGAGCAAGCGCAGCGAACAAGGATTTACCGTCATCCAAGCGGTCGCATTGGCCGAGATCGACGGGCTGGGCGTGCCCAACGCGTATGGCCATCTGCCGCTCATCGACCGCAACCCTGCCACCCCAGCGACGGTTGAGGGTGAAGCAAATGATTATTGGGATCACGTCGATTACATCGTGCAGCGCGCCAACGAACGGGGCATGTACGTGGGTCTGCTGCCGACATGGGGCGACAAGTGGAATCAGAAATGGGGCATTGGCCCCGAAGTGTTTACCGCTGAAAACGCCGCGGCTTATGGCCAGTGGATCGGCAATCGCTATCGCGACGCGGGGGTGATCTGGATTCTTGGCGGCGACCGCCCCGTCGAAAACGAACAACATCGCCAGATCATCGAAGCGATGGCCGCCGGCATCGCACGCGGCGATGGCGGCCGACACCTGCGGACCTTCCATCCTACAGGCGGCCAGGGATCATCGCAGTATTTTCACCAAGCACCCTGGCTCGACTTCAACATGCGGCAGAACGGGCACGTGGTGAACTTCGCAGGCAACCATGAGAAGACACGCGCCGACTACGATTTGCAGCCGACCAAACCCGTGATCGACGGTGAGCCGATTTATGAAGACCACCCAATCGCTTTCAAGGCGAACGAGAACGGCCACTCCTTAGCTGCTGATACACGCCGGGCAATGTATTGGGATCTGTTCAGCGGGGCTTTCGGACACACTTATGGTCACCACTCGGTTTGGCAGATGTGGGAACCAGGGCGGGCACCGATCAACGGTCCACTCCTCAGTTGGTCGGAAGCGCTCGATCAACCGGGCGCCGTACAAATGCGGTTTGGGCGGATGCTACTGCTCTCGCGTCCGTTTCTCACCCGCATCCCAGACGACTCGCTCATCGTCCCACACGCCGTGACCACGGCGGTTCCAGGGGCGGGC
>CALELC010000274.1 GCA_937904535.1 uncultured Planctomycetaceae bacterium | reverse complement strand
CCCCGGGACAGAGGCCTCCAAGACCAGCAGTTCCCCGAAAATGCTGGACAAAAAATTCTACTTCATCCGGCCGACCGATGAAGGCTACACCGCTCGGTTGACCAGCCAACTCGACGAGCGGGCGGTGCCGTATGAGTTTGCGCCACCGGACAACCGGGCGGAAATTCTGAGCTGGGTGCTGATGATCGCCCTGTTCTTGGGTGTACCGTTGTTTCTGTTTTACACCCTGCGCCGCACTCGCAACGACATCATGGGCGGCGGGTTTTTGTCGGGATTCAGCAAGAGTCCGGCAAAGAAATACGAAGGCTCCGAACAACCGATCACGTTCAAGGACGTCGCGGGACTCGAAGGCGTGAAGGCCGATTTGCAGGAAATCGTTGACTACCTCAAGACGCCGGAAAAGTTCCAAAAACTCGGCGGACGCGTACCCAAGGGCGTGTTGCTCAACGGCCCTCCAGGCACCGGGAAAACGTTGCTTGCCCGCGCCGTCGCCGGCGAAGCCAACGTGCCGTATTTCTCGGTCAACGGTTCCGAGTTCATTCAGATGTTCGTGGGGGTTGGCGCCAGCCGCGTGCGCGACCTTTTCCGCGTCGCCAAAGAACAGTCGCCGGCCATCATCTTCATCGACGAAATCGATGCCGTCGGCCGCCAGCGTGGTGCGGGTCTGGGCGGCGGACATGACGAACGCGAGCAAACGCTCAACCAAATCCTCGGTGAGATGGATGGTTTTTCGCCGAGCCAAGCGGTGATCGTCGTCGCGGCGACCAACCGCCCGGACGTGCTCGACCCTGCCCTGCTGCGCCCTGGTCGGTTTGACCGACACATCACCGTGGGGCGGCCGACCATGAAAGGCCGCGAGGAAATCTTCAAAGTGCACGTCCGCGATGTTCCGCTGGGCGACGACGTCGATTTGAAACGCCTGGCTGCCGGCACAGTTGGATTGACCGGCGCCGACATTCGCAACATGGTCAACGAGGCGGCACTGTGGGCAGCGCGGAATGACAAGAAGCAAGTCGATATGGAAGATTTCGACTATGCGCGCGACAAGATCCTGATGGGAGCGAAACGCGAAGAAGTCCTGCAAGATTCGGAGAAGGAAAAGACTGCCTACCACGAAGCGGGACACACCCTGACCGCTTGGCATTTGGATGGCGCGAACGTCGTGCACAAGGTCACGATCATTCCTCGCGGTCGAGCGCTCGGGGTCACCCAGTATGTGCCAAACGAAGATCGCTTGAGCATCGCTCGCCGCGAACTCGAGCACCAGTTGGTGATGTTGCTCGGTGGCCGGGCTGCCGAAAAGATCATCTACAACGAGACCACCGTCGGCGCTGAGAACGATCTCGAACGCGCTACCAGTTTGGCGCGGCGGATGGTGACGCACTGGGGGATGAGTCCGAAACTCGGGCCGGTGAGCTACAAGACCAGCGACGAAGATCCGTTTCTCGGCCGCGAGATGCACCAGGGCTCGCGCCCCTTCAGCGAACACACTCAGGAAGTGATCGACGAGGAAGTGGCGAGAATTCTGCTCGAAGCGGACCAGAAGGCCGAGGATCTGTTGCGGCAACACCGCGATCAACTCGATGCCATTGCGCGCGGGTTGCTGGAGCGTGAGGAACTGAGCGAAGCGGAGATTGCGGAACTGATTGGTCCGTCGATCCATACTCGCAACGCCAGTAAGAATGGTTCGCCCAAGCCGGAAACCGTGATCGCTCCGCCGGACCACTCATCCAAGCCGCCTGCGGCCGATCCTGCTATCAATCGCGAACCGGCCTAGCCGCGAGGCAGCACTCATGGCAAAGAAGGGGGCAAAGCTCCGAACCTCGTTCCGCAAGAATTCTCAGAGTCGTAAGCGCGTTAGAGATCTGACTCGCGAAATGCGGAGCGAGGAGGATCTCGGTCGCCTGGAGGATGCCGCCCGCAGCGAACGCGTCAGTGGGAAAGGTGAATTGACTCGCAAACGCACGGTGATCGGTGCGGATGCCGATCCCGAGGATGCCGCAGGCTTGCAGGTGCGACTGAGCGATCATGATGGCCTGATTCGATTCGGCCGAGTGGTCAGCGTACATGGCCTCCGCAGCCGAGTCTTGGGTGACGATGGGCACACCTATGCCTGCACCGTGCGACAATTGCTTAAGTCGCTATCCACCGATCAGCGGAATGTCGTGGCCACCGGCGACCGTGTCGGCTTTCGGCCGGACGGCGAAGACAGCGGCGTGATCGAACGGATCGAGCCGCGATACGGCGTGCTCAGCCGTACCAGTCGCGGACGCCAACATGTGATCGTCGCCAATGTCGATTACCTGCTGATTGTCGCGAGCTGTGCCGAACCCGGGCTCAAACCGGCGCTCATCGATCGCTATCTCCTGACGGCGGAACAGTATCAGATTCGTCCGGTGATTTGCTTCAATAAGCTTGATCTGGTCGACCCAGCCGACATTCAAAAAAATGCCGGCGTGTATGCGCAACTGGGTTACCGGGTACTGTTTACCAGCGCTGCCAGCGGCCACAACATCGCCTACCTGCGGGCCCTGCTTGGCGGCAAGCAGACCGCGATCGCGGGACAGAGTGGTGTTGGCAAGAGCAGTCTGCTCAACGCCATCGAGCCGACGCTCGGTTTGCGGGTCGGCGCGATTAGCCAAGAGAATCAAAAAGGCAAACATACGACCACGCATGCAACCTTGATCCCTTTGGCCGAAGGCGGGGCGGTGATCGATACGCCTGGTATTCGCCAGTTCCAACTCTGGGATATCACCGCTCCCGAAGTAGCAGCGTTGATGCCCGACCTGCGGCCCTATGTCAGCCTCTGCCGCTATCCCGACTGTCTGCATCTCAACGAGGACGACTGCGCGGTCAAAGACGCCGTCGCCGACGCCCGTATCGATGCCCGCCGCTACGATGCCTATTGCCATCTGCTGGAAGAAGAGCTCGCCGTGTAACACCTGCGGGATGCCAGCAAGCTTGCGCAGCCGTTCGCTGGCAATCTTACGGTTGGCGGCTCACGGCGCTGAGGATCGATCCACTTGCCGTCAAACCGTCGATTACGCGTTTCCAGCGCGGCGCGTTCTCAATTGATCACGTTCCGCAGCGGCTGACCGGTCAGCGCTCGCCGGCAACTTTCCGCTCCCTTGCGACGCATCTCTGCAAAACCTTCTTCACAATAAAATGCGGCGTGCGGATTGAGGATCAACCGCTGATGCGCGGGATGGCTTGGATCTTTCCAAGCGGCGATCACAGGGCAACCGGGCCGTGGTGGCTCATCGACCAGCACGTCCAGTGCAGCGCCTGCGAGGTGGTTTTCAGCGATGGAATCGACGACTGCAGACGCATCGACGATGCCGCCGCGAGCTGTATTCACGAGATAGCTGCCCGGTGGTAACCAGCGAAGCGTCTGCGCGTTGATCAGGTGCTGCGTCTGTTCGTTGAGGGGACAGTGAAGGCTGAGAATGAATGCCTGTTCCATCAAATCTCGCAGCGATTCCACTCGCTGGATCCCGACGGCCTTGTCATATCCATCGGGTTTGAGCGGATCGTAGAAACGCACCTCCATGCCCAAAGCTTTGGCACGAATCGCAGTGGCCATCCCAATTCGACCGAGGCCAAAAATACCAAACACTCGTCCGCGAAGTCGGTGCAGCGGTTGGGCTACGCCGTAAGTCCAAGCTGCGTCGCTGTCGCGCAGGCAAACATTGTAGCGATGGATCCCACGGGCCAGTGCCAAGGCCATCCCGACGGCCGAATCGGCGACCTCTTCCGTTCCGTAATCGGGGACATTGACCACATCGATCCCACGCTCACGAGCGAAGGCATGATCGACATTGTCGAAACCGACACCGCAGCGGACGATCAATCGGCAGCGGCGTAACCTGGCGATCGTGTCTGACGACACCCGCAGCGTGTGGTACATCAGAATCGCATCGGCGTCCTCGATCCGCCCAACGAGTTCGCTTTCGTGCGTTGCATCGAGCGCCTCGCAGCTCGCGAGATCGCCGAAGACAGCACTTTCGATCGCGAGTGAATCATTGACAAAATCGGTAATGACGACGCGTTTCATCAGCCTAAATCAGGTGGGAGGCAAGAAGTCGAAGAGAGGGTGTCCGAGTTGCAGTTGCAGCTTAATCGAACGCGCCCCACGCCGTACGACGCGATCGGCGCAGTTTGCACAATACGAGCGCCCCGTCGGGCGACGGACTGTAATCTTTTTTCTCGATTCATCCGCAAGCAGAGCTTAGCCCGATACCTCGGCTATCGATCGCCAGCGGCGGTTCCGCCTGCAAGACCTGGCGCTGGATTCTGAGCCATTTGTCCCCTGGGAGTACCCCATCAACCGATGATCGCTGGCCTACCTCTGAGCATCGATTTGCTCGCTCTGCGTCGACGTGTGCAGGAAAAACTGTGTGAAATCGGCATGCTAGAAGTCGATCAGTTTCCGCTGACCGAGCGGAATGTGGTGAAGGCAGGACAAACTTGCGGTGTTTACTTTTGCTTGCATGGACCGCGAAGCGTGAAACTGACAGCAATCGCCGACTTCGAAAAGCAGAGTTTGATCTGCTACGGCAGCGACGGCACCCGCACGGTTGAAGAGAAACTGTCTCACTGAGCCGCTACCTTCGGACTCGCCGCAATTATTTAAACGGCTCGTCAAGGTCTTCGATCCCCAGCGACTCGATTGGCAATTCCAGCGAGTCGCCCACTGGCTCACTCGCGGCCACCGGATCCACACGCGTTACGGGATCTGGTGGTCGCTGCGTACGGCGGACATGAAACTTGCCCGCGACGACGTTCACGATCTCGACATTGCTGCCGCGATCGATCACTCCCGCGACGCTGATTGCATCGAGCCTGGAGCCAGCGACATCGATTACTCCGTTGGGCAGCAGGTCCATTCGCGCCACGCCGACTTTGCCGATCCACTGTCGCCGTAAGTCGTCGCGATCCTGTTCCCGGGCCAGACTCTCATCGGGATCGATGTTAATGATCCGGCGTCCCAGCGGCGTCCGCGGCCAGATTCTCAGAGCGATTGAGATAACCAGCGGAATCAGCAGCCCGGTGGCAATCAAAATCGTGCCGCCAGCGGTGGTGCTGTGCAGAAACCCGATCACGATGGCTGCGATCAGTGCGGCGACCGCAGCCACACCGAGCAATCCACCGGTTGGGATGAACAGCTCCAGCAGCAATAGCAGAAAGAACAACAACAGCAGCCCGGCGGAGTGAAGTAGCGTCATGTTTCCAACTCCTACTTCCTACTCCAGCGGCTCCACCACGACTCGGTTCCCTAGCACCTGCGTCACCCGCACCGACTGACCGACTGCGACCGGGCTGCCGTCGGTCACCACCTGCACGTACTCGTCGCCAAACTTGGCTTTGCCTGCCGGCATTAACGGCGTAGTGGCAACTCCTACTTGCCCGGCCAGATGTTCAAAATCGGCGAGACGCTCGGAGCGATCCAGCAGTTGACCGTCAGGGATCTCGAGTGCCAGATCACGCATGAAACGGGTTTGTGGCAAAAAGACCTTTAGCAAGATCAAACCAACGGTCACCGCACCGATACCGGCCAGCACGAGCCACAGGTTCTGAGTCATCTGCTCGTACTGGTAAGCGTTCCGTGGGATCACAAAGGTCTGACTGGTCAGCACCACGCCGAGCACCAACAAGCACAACCCTCCGATCCCAAACACACCGACACCAGGCAGCAGAAAAAGTTCGATCCCAATGCAAGCCACGCCGAGAACAAACGCCAGAATCTCTAGCCACTCCGCGGTGCCATTGAGAAATTGAATCCAGAAATAGAGCGTAAAGCACAGCATCGAGATGAAACCGGGGATGCTCACGCCAGGAGCGCCGATCTCGATCGACAGGGTCAGCAGGCCGATCAGCAGCAGAAACACCGATACGCCTGTTTGGCTGCCGATCCATTCCACAAAATGCACAATTCCGCGCGTCGCCAGCGGTGCAGGAGCGGCTGGCAAACCGACCGCTTTGGCCGCGTCTTCGAGCGAACTGGATTGACCTTCGGCCAGTCCCAGTTCGATGGCCTGCGCAGCGCTCAAGCCATCGCGCAAACTGATCGCGTCACCACGTTCCCACTGCCCTCGCTCGGCAGGCTCCGCTTCGCTGGCAAGGATGTCATCGGCCGTTGCGTACAGCACCTCACCGGTTCGACGGTTCGTATAGCGGTAGACCTCCAGCGAAGAATCGAGCAACCCACGGATCAGTGCGCTCGGCCGTGATACATCCTGCGCGATGCGCTCGATCGCTTCTTCCAGGTCGGCGAGTTCTTTCCCTTGAGGTACGACCGCTCCCGGGCCACCGAGTCTCGCGTCGGGATGCAGGTAGAGTGGACGGCAGGCCAAGGCTATCAAGGTGGCGTCGGCCAGTGCCCGGCCGGAGACATAGCCGACCGTGCGGCGAATCGGAGGATCGACTGTCGAGAGCGTGCCTGCAAGTTGCACACTTCCTGCGAGCGACCCACCAGGGCTATCGATCGATACCATCCAGAGGTTGGCTGTCCCTTTGTCGATCGAATGGATGAGATTCGACTCCCAGCGTCGGACACGCTCGCGGCTGATCACTCCGCTAACGTCTAACAGCGCGCCGATGGCATTGCCAGCAAGCATCCGATCATCGACGGACTTCAATTCCGCAAGTTCCAGCGTCCGCGCTAGGCGGTCGGAGGCTGGAATCACATGACTAGCAATCCGGGCGTCGCGCAGCCGCTCGGTTGACAGGACGAGCGGCTCACCGGCCGCAGCCCAGACTTCCTCGCGCCACCCACCGCCGCCGCGCCGCAATTCGTCGAGTTCTTCACCGCTTACAAACCGTCGCGTGCCGTCGAGCGTGGTGGCTTGGACCAACTCCAACGATGGTCGAACGAGCGCTTCCGCAACGGCCTCCGGGAAGACGGCCCGACGAGCCGCGACGGCACGATAGCTAAGGACGACGGTTTCATCGCCATCGCCGCCGCCTTCGGCTGCCGCGGCATCGCCAATCGATGTCGACGGGCCAATAATCAATGCATCGCAGGCTAATATCGGCAAAACGGCGTGCCCGCGAACGGTCCCATCGACATAGGCCACCAGACGCAGCGAACGGAGACTGGGGCGGGCAAGTGAGCGGGCGAGTTGCAAGGCGTCCTCGAACACGGTCGACGCTCCGTCGTTCGATTCAACCTGAAAATCAAGCACCACGGTCCGGCGGCCTGCCCCGCCGACCTGACCCGATTCGCCAGCGACTGCGGCCAGCTGCTCTAAGACCAAGCTGCTGCCAGCTGGCGTGATCGGCAGCGGTACTTCCACTCGCCATCCCGTCCGCGCGGCTGCAGGCGGATCTTGGGCGAGTGCTGCAGAGTCGAGCTGCTGTCCACCGGATATCCAGGCCAGGAAAACGCCCATCGCCATTAGGGCGATGAGGCGCGGCGGCCGACAGTTCCCCCAGTAGCTTCGTGGCATCGCTATTCGTATTCGGTCAGTGGACAATGATGATTGCCTTGTTGTTCCATCTTATCCCCTAGGCCGATGAAAGTGTCAGCCGGTGAGAGGGACGGTATCGGGCAAGTGCTTCACACGCGGATGGCGACTCTTGCGGGCTTTCTCCGGGATCATGCTGCGCATCGATTCCAGTTTGCCGAAACACAACAGCCGGTCGCCCGGTTCCAGTGTCCGCTTGAGTCGCGGATTCGGAATAACGGTGGTGCCGCGATATAACGTTAAAACATTAATATCCAGTTCAGGCAGACCCGAGCCATCAATGGTCTTCCCTACAAACTCACTGCCGGCAGGAATATAGATTTCGGTGACTCCATAACCACGACTGACAGTTAGCCGTTGGCGAATGTCGATCTCAGGGAAATCGACTTGGGCAGCTAAATAATCGATGATTGCGCCGGCAACATCCAACCGGGTCGCCGACTCAATCCCTTCCAGACCAGGCGACGAGTTGACCTCCATCACCTGAGGACCGTTGCGGCCCTCGAGCATGTCCACTCCCGCGACACGCAGGCCCATAATCTGTGCGCTTTTCACAGCAGCGTCTTGATAGGCCTCATCCAGCTCGACCGCCTCGATCGAGCCACCACGGTGGACATTGCTACGGAACTCTAGTCCCTGGGCCGTGCGCCGCATCGCAGCCACCACCCGGTCGCCGACAACGAGCGCACGAATGTCGCGACCGCGGCTTTCCGAGACAAACTTTTGCACCAGGACATTTTGCCGGGTGCTGTGCAAGGTCTCAATGATCGCTTCGGCAACCTTGACGTTATCCGCCAAAATCACACCAACGCCCTGTGTCCCTTCGAGCAGCTTGATGATCACCGGCGAGCCACCAACCCGCTCGATGGCCGGCAACACGTCGGACTTGTTGCGCACAAAGGTGGTCTGAGGAATGCCGATCTGGTGCCGGCTGAGGATCTGCATGCACCGCAGCTTATCGCGCGAGTTGCCGATGCCTGTTGAACCATTGGCCGTGAACACGTCCATTTGTTCAAACTGGCGGACGACAGCCGTGCCAAAGTAGGTGACCGAAGCACCGATTCGCGGCAGCACCGCATCATAGTGGCTGAGCGGTTTGCCACGGTAATAAAGATCCGGAGTCCCCGCCTCCAAGTCGATCGAGAACTTCAAGGTGTCGAGCACGCGGGCGACATGGCCGCGCTGCTTCGCCGCTTCCAGCAAACGGCGCGTGCTGTAACACTTCGGGCTGCGAGAAAGAATGGCGAGTTTCAAGGGTGAACTACCGGAAAGT
>CALELC010000273.1 GCA_937904535.1 uncultured Planctomycetaceae bacterium | reverse complement strand
CGTTTACGTGCTGCGGCGGCTGTAGCACGTTGTTCATACGACCAACGGCAGCCGCTTTCCAATAGTCGATGAACCGCCGGTTTCTACCAGCCGGCACGCGTTAGCTTCCGGTCGGGCTGCGATTTCCTATCCGCAGACTTGCGGATAGGATGCACTGCACCAAGGTGCGATGATGCCTTGGCTGCCCCAGCAGTCACCGGGCGTTACCAAAAGGTGAAATAGGCGGATCGTAGCACATTGATTGAAGCTGCTAAGGGAGGGCCGATTCGCATTATCATGAATGATGGGCGGACGTTCGACGTGCCGTCGATCGAGTTCGTGACGGCGGATGACATCGCGGCACACGTGGTGACCGAGTCCGACGATGGCAAATACCGTGCAAGGATTCTATCGCTGGTGACGATGGTCAGCATCGCAACTCCGGTGGATTCGAATACATGATGCGATCGATGTTATTCGCGAAGTGATCTCAGCCCGCGCGCAAGAGCGCGGGCTGACCGCTTACGCGATTGGCAAGGCAACGGACATCGATCCCGATATAGTACGACGGTATTTGACGGGGCGCTGCTCGCTCAATTCGCGTTACATGTCGGCCATTTGCGGGCTGTTGGAACTGGAACTACGTCCAATCGAGTCCGCGGCCCAAAAATGATCGCCGCCCCCTGTGATTTCGTTGGTCACGCTCTTGGAAGTGGCCTCACGCGAAGGCGCGAAGAAGGACCGGGCAAGTGCTTAACTTCGCGGCTTCGCGTGAAGTTCTCATTTTTCGCCTCAATTGGATTCATTTGCCGACGGCACCGGGGCTTGGGCGCGATTTCGGCGGACGCGCGAGCGCTCCAGAGACTCCGGCTTCCTTGGCCGCTTCCGAAACTACCTCCGTCCCCTGGTATGTCCCCCAAAGCAGAAAAACCAAGCAAAAGGGGCAGTGAAGTGCTTTCATTGAAGGATTGTACCTTCCTTCACTCCAGGAGCACTCCGATGGCGACCGCGACCAAAAATCGAAAATCAAAATCCGCAAAATCACGCTACATCGGCAAGCCCGGTGGGCTTATCCAGCAACGCGTCCAGCAGGCCGGACCACAGCAGTTCGCGGTGATCTCGGTGGATTGCGCCAAGCGACGCTCCAAATGGATGCTCACCGACTTCTACGGCAAAGTCGTCATCGAACCAACCATCGTCGAGCATACGGTCGGAGCGTTCAAGACCATGATCGCGCAGATAAAGGAGGCGATGCAGGACAATAAGCTCACCGATTCGATTGCGGCGGTCGAGATGACTGGGGTCTATCATCGCCCCGTCCAGGCCGCTCTTCGTAAAGCGGGATTTGACACTCGAACGGTCCATCCCTTTGCCTCGGAGCACTACCGCCAAACTCTGCACACACATATCAAAACCGATGACCACGATCTTGAAGCAATCTTTCATGCAGCAATCAACGGTTACGGCCTCGCAATCCTACCAGTCGATAACGCGTACCAGACGCTGCAGGCACTCGTGCGTCATCGTCGCAATTTGGTCAGACAAAGAGCACGATTGCAGATCCAGATTCGGGTCCTGATGCATCAAACCATGCCTGGCTTTGCAGACCTGTTTGAGGACGACAAACTCTTTCGTAAATCTGTCGCTTTACATGTTGCCAAACAGTATGGCTCAGCGGCTGCAATCAAACGTGCCGGTGCCACAGGGCTGGCGGCTTGTTTAAAGAAACAGAAGATTCGGTTTCACATCCGAACGCTGGAACGAATTGTTGCATGGTCGGCCACGGCAGTCGAACCCGCCGACCTCGCCGTGTTGCTTACCCAGCAGTGGAAGCAGTTGGCTCAGTGCTGGGATCTGATCACCCAGCAGATCGATCAAACGGAGCAGGAAACGGCGAAATACCTGGTAAAAACGCCCTATGTGCTGCTGCTGAGCGTTACGGGCATCAATGTCGTCTCGGCTGCCGCGCTGGCCGGTGAGGCAGGGCCGATTGAGCATTATGCATCGGCCCGAGCGATCACAGGCCGCGCCGGATTATTTCCTTCGCGGTACCAAAGTGATGAAGTGGACCGCAACGGGAAAATCGCGCACTCGAGCAATCGACGCTTGCGTGCGGCGGCGATGATGGTGGCTGAGAATTTAATTAAATGCCATCCTTACTATCGCGGCCTATCAGCCCTATGGCAGGGGCAAAAGATTGACCCGCGCGATCGCCGAGTACGCATCGCCAATCGCGCCATGCGGATGGTCTATCAGATCGTCGCAGGGCGACAAGTGTGGCGAGGCAAAGGTGTTGAACGCGAGTACCTGCTAACCAAACTTCGGGAGTTCCATCGGACTCATCAAACACCGATCGACCAAACCGCTGAAGGCCTGAACGAAGCGTTTAGGTGGCTCCCCAAGTCGACCTATGCCAGCGAAGGGAAATCACTGCAGGAACTGATTCAAAAGAAACGTCGAGGAGCAAAATCGATCGGCGACTTGTTGCTGCCTCTCCTGATTCGTCTTGGAGTAAGTGGTGCTGAACCGCTAGAATCGACATCGTCCGAAGCTCAAGGTCCTGCCTGATTCGTCGGTGCCGCATGGCACACTGACAACATCGTTCAGTCCCCGAGGGTATCGGTGGTGACGCAAGTCCTCACTGAACAAACCCGTGGCCTAAGCGTGATGCTCTGTCAGCGGTTCAAACGCCGGATGAGACAGTGTGGGGCTCTTGAGCTTCGGATATCTACCAGGGTGGCGAGACTGAACCA
>CALELC010000272.1 GCA_937904535.1 uncultured Planctomycetaceae bacterium | reverse complement strand
ACAGAGCGTCCAGAACGCCGTCGGAAATGCGGTCTGCCAGCTTATCGGGGTGCCCCATGCTGACCGATTCGCTGGTGAACAGATAGGTATTGTTGTCGCCTTTCACGCTTTTCAATTCTCCGGCAGCGGGTGACTCTGATCGGTTAAGATATTCGGAACCGACAAAGCGTACTTTCCCAACGAATTATTTTCCACCGGTTTGGTCATGAATCGGCCCCCGCTCGCTCCGCCAGCGCATTGGCCTGCGGCCACCCGGCGACCGGCGTGGGCTTGGGGCCTGTCGCTCGCCCTGCACACCCTGCTGATGACGGTCGCCGGCCTGTATGCCACCCGCGAGCGCCAAGATGCGGCACCGGCGGGTGAGATCGATCGGCCGCTGAGCGTGGCCGTCGTTCATCAGCTGCCCGACCGGCAAGCGTTGGCGCCGGATCACGAATCGCTGGCCACGGACACTGCGGCAGCGGAGCCGCAAGCCTCGACAGTGCCAGCGGGGCAACACGCCTCTGCGTCGGTGCCGCCAGACTTCGCCCCCCCGATTGACCTGGCGGGCGTGTTAGCGGAACTCACATCCACGCCTAGTCCCCAGACCACTATCGGCGTTGCCGCCGCAGATCTTGATGCCACAGGGTTGCTAGCGGGAGTGGATGCCGCGGGCCCTGGCGGGCGCGGACTAGGCGCGGCGGCGGCCGGATCGCGCGGGACCGTGTCGCTGTTTGGGGTTTCGGGTACCGGCTCGCGGTTTGTCTACGTCGTCGACCGCTCGGACAGCATGAACCGCTTGGGCGGCCGTCCCTTGCGGGCTGCCAAAGCCGAGCTGCGGCGCAGCTTGGCCATGCTGACTGCGTCGCAGTTGTTTCAGCTCGTGCTCTACAACGACCAGCCGCGTCCCTATCGCGGCACCTCTGCCGGCCCGGTGCAGATGTTGAGCGGCGAGCCAGATGCTGTTGAACGCGTCCAGCGTTTTATCGACTCGTTTACTGCCATCGGCGGGACCAACCATGTGAGCGCCTTACAAATGGCGCTGCGGATGGGACCCGACGTGGTGTTCTTCCTTACCGACGGGCACACCTACAGTCTCACTGCGCAAGAGCTGGCCGCTGTTCGCCGCATGGCCGATCGCAGCGGAACCGTGATTCACGGCATCGAGTTTGGCACCGATGCCCATCCGCACCCCGACAGCTTCGTGCGTCGCTTGGCAACCGACAACGGCGGCCAGTATCGCTATCTCGACATCAGCAGCTTTTCTGATTCGGGAAAGTGGCGGAGCGACGCTGAGCAACCGAATCTTGATAATCTGAGCGCTCCCGCAACGCCCCCACTTTCTCCCTAAACAATATGAACTGGTATTCATTTCTGAGGTTTGGGATCGGCAGCCTGTGCTTGACGATCACCTCCCACGTGGCCGTGGCCGACGAACCCGCGCCCAAGCCGCCGGCCACCGCAGCTGCTGCGAACTCCGATACGGCAACGGCCACCGCCGAACCCCTGCCAGGCGAAACCGAGGTCCGCGATGCGCTGCGCCCCGTCGCTGAAGCGATTCAGAAAGCGACTCGCTCACGCGCCACCGTCGAATTGACCACGCGCAGCATGATCGATGGCCGCGTCGTCGCCAGTGAAAAGTCAAACTTTCAAATCGCGTCGCAAACCCCCAATCGCTATCGCGTTCATCTCAAAGCCGAACAGCAGCAACTGCAGGTTGTCAGTGACGGCAAACAAGCGACCGTGCTGCTGGGCAACCAAGCTTACTACCAGACTCCAGCGCCGGAGTCGCTGCAGCACGCGGTGACCGAATTGCCGGTGCCGCTGGGACCATACCCGGAACCTCTGATGGCGTTGACGCTGGCCAGCGCCAACGTCGCCGACTCGCTGTTGACGGACATGCAGGGCTTCGAATTGGTCAACCGCGAGCCGTACGATGACGTCCCCGCCGTGCAACTCCGCGGCACGCAAGTCGACGGCGTGACCTGGGTGCTGTGGCTGGCGACGGAGGAAGCCAAACCTCGGCCGCTGCGGATGAAGATCGATCTGACTCCCGTGGTCGTCGGTGACGGCGAATCAGGCCTGCCGCCGAACTTCGCCTTCGAACTCGACTTCAAGTTCACGCTCTGGCGGATGGATGGCGACCTCGATCCAGCCATGTTCACCTTCAAGCCGCCGGCCGACGCGCAGCAGTACGAATCGCTGCAGGCGTATGCCGAAAGTCTGGCGGAGGAAACCACCGCCCATCCGCTCGTCGGCAAACCGGCGCCCGATTTTTCGGCCGAATTGCTCGACGGCACGCAGTGGAAACTCAGCCAACAACAGGGCAAGATCGTCGTGCTCGACTTCTGGGCGACCTGGTGCGGTCCCTGCATCGAAGCGATGCCAGTCATCGCCGAAGTCACCGGAGCGCTGGCCGAGCAGGACGTGGTGCTCTACACGGTCAACATCGGTGAATCGGGCGAAGAGATCAAAGAGTTTCTGCAGCGGCTGAAAATCGACGTCCCCGTGCTGCTGGATCCCGAAGCAAAACTGGCCGACTCCTACGCCGCCGAAGCGATTCCGCAGACGGTGCTGATCGGCAAAGACGGCCGGATCGAAGCGGTGCATGTCGGCTACTCGGGACTCGACGCACTGCGGCAGGAACTGACCGACCAGCTGAAAACGCTCGCCAGCGGCGGCCACCTGGCTGAACCGGAAACGGAATGAGCCTGGAGATGCTCGCCCCAGCGTCGCCGATCGCTCCGCCGATCGGAGTTCCAATGTTCACTTGCAACGACCGACGGAGCGGTCCAGTGTCGCCGATCGCTCCGCCGATCGGAGCTCCTGTGTTCACTTGCAACGACCGACGGAGCG
>CALELC010000271.1 GCA_937904535.1 uncultured Planctomycetaceae bacterium | reverse complement strand
TCGTGACTCTTGATGCTGGCCTGCTGGATGGTCACGACATCCCAGCGGTCGGATTGCAGCAGCTGTTTGAGGCTTTTCTGATTGGCATACAACCCCGCGGGGTCGGCCGCATCCTGCTCATGTGCCTTGGCTTTGCCGGCGTGCAGCTCAAGCGATGCACCGCCGACCACAATCGCTTCATGCACCAGTTCATGCCCACCGGCCTGGGCAAGGTCATCGAGAAACCGGGTCGCGTTGCGAGAAAAGCTGTTGCCGATGCTCAGCACGCGGACGGTTTTGCCAGCCGTCGGGACGCTGGCCGGTTCTGCACCGCCTTGCTTGAGTTCCCGTTGGCCGGTGGAACCCAACGGCCGCTCTTGGGCGTAGGCGGAGGCAAAGGTGAGCAGGCCAGCCGCGACCAACATCAGGCGAACAATCATAACCAATCCCAGGTGTGATTTCGGAGCAACTTCAAGAAGTGTAGAACCATTGAGGACAATGGTTCTACACTGTCGCCTGCGCCGACTACAGCATGGCACAAGGCAAACTTAAGGTTTAACCGGTTCGCCGCCGTTGCGGGTGATCAGCTTGGCGAGTTTTTCGTAGTCGACCGGGTCTATGCTGTGCGTCGCAGCGTCCGCCGTGGCAAAGTTCAGCGGCTGGCCTGCAAACGGTTTGAGCCGCTGCGCGTCCTCGGGCTTTTCAAACCGCAGGTCCTGTGGCTGCGTCCACGGCACCGACGCTTGCGACTCGACGATCAGTAGGGTGGGAGACGTTCCGTCGGTGAAAGTGTGAAAGCTTTCCCCATCGCGGTCGCCGAGTGCCGTTTGCGGACCGACCAAGCCCTGGTAATGGGTGTAGCCAACGGGCTGCGGCTCAAACGGGTTGATACTGGGACTTTGATAGACCTGAGGCATCTTGGACAGCAAGGTCTGGTTGTGCTCGCTGTCCCAGGGTTCGTCAAAGCGGTATTGCTTGTAAAGCTCGTCTTCGCCGAGGTAGGGCAATAGGGCGACGCGCCAACTGAATGGATAAATCTTTTGGCCGTCTGTAACGCCGCGTTCCCCCTCGGATTCATTGGCTGAGCCAGGCAACTTCTTATGCAGATCATGAAAATTGTGAAAGGCCAGGCCGATCTGCTTTAAGTTGGCCGCCGACGTCTTTTGGTTGTTAACCGCCGCCATCTGGTCCAGCGTGGGAGCTGCAAGTTTTTCCGGCGGTGTTTGGAGTGCCTTTACCAGTGTCTGGAGTGCTTGAGCGAGTTTGGGATCCTGATCTCCTGCCAGCGTCCGAGCCTCCTCGGCCGTTTGTGGCAGGTCGCCGATGCGCTCGAGGACCGAGACACCAAATGTGGAAGATGGGTCGTTGACAGCAAAGATGGACTGCCGAGCGTCGCGACGTACTTCTTTGGACCGAAGTTGGATGCGGCCATCCGCATCCATGAGGTAAATGGCTCGCATTATGGGCATGCTTTCATCGCGGATCATCTGATCGTAGAAGTCGATGCTCGAAAACCGTCCGGCACGCCTCACGGAGAACATTCCAGCACCGCCTATGACATTGGAATCACAGACGTAATATCTTAGTCCGTCAAATGCTATGACGGGCTCAGTGAGCCCACTCACTTCCTTGCCTTCGATGGTTACACTGACAACCTGCCAGACGCCTTGCAGTTCTGCGGCAGCCTGGACGTCGTGCTCAGGAACGACAGCGGAAGAAGTCGACTCGCGGCCACGATCCGCTGTGGCAGGGCTTGTCGTCGGTGGTGGATTGACCAGGCCGTTAAGCGCATCGCGGAGATACTCCAGCTCGCCGTTCGTGAACTTTCCGCTGATCTGTGCACTGGTGCGGAGTTCGTTCATGATTTTGGGAGCGATTGCGACCCGGTCGCGGAGGATCACTGCCAGGCGACGTTGGAGGTTGCTGCTCGTCAACGCTTGCACCCGCGTCCCCAGCGTCTCGCTGAAACTCAGTAGGAGCGATTGCTGACCCGTCATCTGCGGGTTCAATGGAGGTCTTTCCAGTGACATGCTCAGGTTTTGGCGTGCTTCCTCCCAGGAAATCATCCCTGCCGGGTCGTGCCTCACCAAGGTAAAACGCTCGCCTTGGTGAGTGACAACAATCGGTACGTCAACCTCGGGAGCGACTACATACCAGGTCCCCACATCCGTGATGACAGGTGCCTGGTCAATGGCTTCAATGAGTGCACGCTCGGCAGCGGCCAAGCGTTCTTCGGACAGATCGCCGGGTTCAACGACGATCGCCAGCGCCAGCGGTGTCGGTGACACTTGTTGCGGTTGTACAGGTGTCGCGGCGGTTGGGTCAAAACCCAATGGGGACACCTGGGCCGCGGACGCAGCCGGACTCGCGTCGGTCTGGTCGCGGATATCGATGTCGCTGCCGTCGGGGACGGTCAGCGTGACCTTTGAGCCGTCGGGCTTGGTGATCGTGATCACGATCCCAAACGCAAAACCGATCAGCACGCCGAGCAGGCCCGCTGCGATGGCGACGTGCAGCGGCACCGGCCGCCGCAGCAACGGCCGCGTGCGATGGGGCGCTGTGGAGGCTGTCGCTGACGACGCAACAGGCGATTTTTCGGCTACGGCTGCAGCGGCGGCCAGTTGCGACAAGTTCGCTCCGCTGCAGTACACCGCCAGTTGCTCAGCGACCGCCTCAGGTGTCTGCGGGCGCCTGGCCGGATCTTTGGCAAGCATCGCATCGACGAGTTTGACCAGCCCCGCGGGCGCCGCGGGGACGTGCTGCGCCAGGCTCGGCGGCCGCGTCGAGACATGCGCAGTCATCTTGGCAAACGCGGTGGCGTGTTCGGCGGCGGCGAACGGAGCCTGGCCGCACAGCAGCTTGAACAGCGTGCAGCCGAGCGAATAGATGTCGGCGCGAACATCGACGCGGCGGCTGTCGGTCACCTGCTCGGGCGCCACGTAGTCGGCCGTGCCCAGCGCTTG
>CALELC010000270.1 GCA_937904535.1 uncultured Planctomycetaceae bacterium | reverse complement strand
AAGAAGCTCCAGCCCCGGCACCGGCGGCAGCAGCACCGGCTGAGCCTGCTGAGGAAGCCGAGCCGGTGGATCCGTTTGGCGGCGGTGCCGATCCCTTCGGTGGCGGTGCTGACCCGTTTGGCGGTGGCGCTGATCCCTTCGGTGGCGGAGCCGACCCCTTTGGCAACTAACGCCAGATTGCCAGCGACGGAGAGGGGCCAACAGGCATTAGATCAGGTCGCGTAACGACCCGAGGGCTAGTGGTTCGCGGGTCGCAAAGGGCTCGCCGTAGCGGCGATTGATGAGTCGACCCCAATACGCCGCGTCGTCTCGAAAGCGGTCGACGAGAGTGGGCGGCGCAGGATCACGTCCGGTAATGAACTGGCTTTCGTAGGCGACGATCGAGGCCAACTTCGCCTCCCACTGATCACTGATATCGACGATGAAGCTCGGCTGCACGGCCAGCCGCAAGTGAATGCAGAAGTAGTAGTAAAGTCGTTCGGGATGATGGGGCTGGCCAGGCAGGTCGGTCTTACTGAGTTTGGCCCAGAACCGTGCTGCCTCAATCAATTGAGTCGCCGCGGCATGATCAGGATGCGCGTCTTCCCAGTAGGGAGCGAACAACCAGCGGGGACGGAGCTGGCGAATGAACCCGGCGATGATGCCCCGCGCTTCGAGGGTTGGCTCAAGGCGGCGGTTCGGCAGCCCCGCATTGCCGCGCCACTGCACTTTCAGGATTTCCGTTGCCGCTGCCGTTTCGGCCGCGCGCAGTGCTTCGCTTCCGTGAGGGGTTGGCTCGCCACTGGTTAAGTCGAGGATGCCTACCCGGAGCCCAGCGTCGACCATTTTGATGATCGTGCCCCCCATGCCCAGTTCCGCGTCGTCAGGATGCGGTGCAATGACCAGAAAATCAAGCGGTTCGGACTGCGTCATGTTGCTCCTATGGGGCTGACTGCGAAGGGAGTGGAGTGGGTTGCTTGCGGGAGAGCTTCATTTGGCGAAGCGACGACCCGAGGGAGACGCATCTTAAAGCTTGGCAGCCGCATTTGCAGATACGAGAGCGTCCCGTGCAGGTGTGACTGCATGCGTGGCGACCTCGGCGGACTCGGTTGGACCGTCACTCTCACTCGGCAGCGAAGTGTCCTGGCGCGGAGGCAACTGATAGACAATCGCCTGACTGTCATTGCGGACAGCCAAATATCGACCCGCGATACTTGGTACGTTCCAGCTCTTGCCCGCCAGTGCCGGGAGCTTGGCGAGCTCTTTGAATCCGTCGCTGTGTGCCGCAACAAAAGCCACCTCTCCCGCTTCGGTCTGCACCACCAGCACATCCTCTACCAGGATGACTTGGCCATGACCGTAGCGGTCACTGCGCGGCTGGGCCCAAACTCGCTTCCCGGTTGTGATGTCCACGCACTCCAGCAAACCGTCGGACAATCCATAAGCGAATCCGCCGGCAATGCAGGCATGGGTGAACTTCGTCTTTAGCACGTTGGAGCGTGCCCAACGCTCGCGAACCGCAAATCCCTCTCCTTCCGGCACCACCTCGAACACACAGCTGCCTGTCCCATAGGCTTTACCGACGAGAAAGGCATTTGCATCAACTGGCAGCGCCGAGGCGCAATTGGCTGCGCCGTTACTGCGTCCGCGCCATGCACCACGCCAAAGCTGCCGACCATCATCGATCGCATGACCGGTTACCGAACGTTCGTTGACGATCACAATCTGCTCCGTTCCAGCGAGATTCATCAGCATCGGCGAGGCGAAGCTGATCTGATCGTCACCGGCCGTCCAGCGAATGGCGCCGCTGCTTTGATCGAAGGCGATCAGCCCGCGGTTTCGCTGTTCCTCAAGCTGGCCTGCGGAAGCCGGCCAAGAGGTATCGCCGTCGGGACCACCGAAGGGGACAACACATAAATCATCGACCAGCAGCGGCGATCCGGCGCGGCCCCAGTTGATTTCATGTTCCGATTGCGCTTGCGACCAGCCCGCGAGCGCGAGCAGGTCCTGCCGCCAGATTTCCTGGCCATTGCTTAAATCCAAACACAGCACCATCCCGGTGGCACCTTGGGTGTAGACCCGATTGCCTGCGATCGTCGGAGTCGACCGCGGACCAATGCCGCCGACGCGGTTTTCGTGTCGTACCGGTGACTGATGAATCCATAACAGCGCTCCGTCGCTCAAGCGATAACAGCTCACGCATTCTTTCTGGTCGCGCTGTTCGAGGGTGACGCAGCGATCGCCGACGATCGCAAAGCCAGCCCAGCCCTCACCGATTCCCTGAGTCCAGAGCGGTGCGAAGTCTGCGGAAGCGGGCACTTCGAACTCGCGCTTCGCAATCACGCCGGTGCGGTCGTTGCCGAGAAACTGCGAGAACTCCGTTGTCGCAACGTGCGTCGGGGCTTCTGCTCTGTCAGCCGCTGTCACTTCCTGTTGGAGCGGCTGGCTGCGGGCAAAACGCAGCTCGATGACCGGCAAGATCTCTCCGGTGAATCCACGCAGTCGGAAGAAAACGGCCGGAATGAGCAGCACCGTCACGACCGCGAGAATTGCGATCCGCCGCGACATCCACAGCGAGACAGCACGGTACAGCCAGACCAGCATCGCAATCACGGCGACGCCAATCGCGCCTAAAGACACGCCATTTTGAACGGAGTTGTCATTGATCGCGGTGATCCAGTGGACGCCGACACCGACGACCGCGGCCAACGCCAGAACGATCAGCAGCCATTTGAAACGCGGGCGAGCAGAGCGAGGAGTCGGATCGGGGCTGGAAGCGGTCATGTCTCGGCGGGTTCAGTGCGAAGTTTTCGACTGATCCAGACACTGCAGCTTGCATGCCGCAGCACGTATCGTGTCACGCTGCCTAGGAATAGCTGAGACAGCTCGCTCCGTCCGGTGTCGCCGAGGATGATGATGTCGATGTCTTCCTGTTCCGCAAAATCGGTAATGGTCTGACCGATCGAGGCGCCCTCAAGCACGTGAGTCGATACATCGTCCGCCACGGCGCGCAGTTTGGCGGCAGCGTGGTCCAGCAGCGTTTCTCCCGCCGCCCGCTGCGCGGCACGATCTTCTTCGCTCGCCTGGGCGAAAATCGACGCGTGGGGCAGCACATGCACCAGATGAACGCTGCAACTGCGTCCCCACGAAGCCTGGGCGAACTCAGCCAGCGCTGCTTCGGCAGGGGCGGAGCCTTCGTAGGCGATGGCGATGCGGAGCGGGCCGGAACGCTCAGGTGCGACGGCTCCGGGCGCGGCGGCGGCTTCACCTGCGGCGGATGCGACGTCGAGCGCATCCGGCCGCACGGCAAGCACGGAGCAGGTCGCTTGGGTCGCCACAAAATCACTCGTGCTGCCGAGCAAAACCCGCGCAATCGCCGAATGGCCCTGCGCGCCGATGGCAATCAGGTTGGCGTTCAGGCGGCTGGCCTCTTCCGTGATCATGTGGCCTACATGGCCGTGACAGATCAGGTGCTCGGTGACCACTTCCTCGCCCCGGAACAAGGCAGCAATCCTGGCAAACCCCGCTCGCGCTCGCTCTTCCTCGGCCTCGATGAACTCGGGCAGCCAACTGTAGGCCAACCCACCAGAGTCGTCCGGCGGCATGTAGATCACGGTCAACACGTGAACTTCCAGCGGACCGTCGTGTGGCAACTGGGCGAGTAACTTTGCCGCCTGAAACGCGTTTTCCGAACCGTCCGTCGCAATCAAGACTCTCATGTAGCTAGCTTCCTGGAACCAGGGACCGTCAGCGAGTGCGCATGTTGTCGTGGCGGTGCGATTTCAGCCGTGACCGCACGAGTCTGAACCGCACTCATGCATCATAGCGGGATCGATAGCAAACGACGACGCCGGCGAAGCAACTTCCGCAGTTTCCTTGAGTTGACGCTCGCCGCATCGTTAAATCCGGCACCGATTTTCGGTTGATCAAGCACCTGAAGGACTGCCGCGCCCTTGCTTCGAAGGGCGGGTGCAGAATATTATTGCGCCGTACCCATCTCAATTCATCGCTGTTGAGGGCAAGCATTCGATGGCAATCAAGTTGACCGAGCGAGCTGCTCAAGAAGTTCGCCGCTTCCAAAAAGAACATAATTTTGACGAGTCCATGCTGCTCCGCATCGGCGTCGCCGGTGGCGGCTGCTCGGGATTCAACTACACCCTGAACTTCGATGATTCGTTCGACGACAAATCGGACACGAAGTATGATTGTCACGGCGTCCCCGTCGTCGTCGACAAGAAGAGCTCGTTGTATCTCGATGGGACCACGGTCGATTGGCACGAAAGCCTCGAAAAGCAAGGCTTCACCTTCGACAACCCCAACGCTGTAAAGAGCTGCGGCTGCGGAAGTTCGTTCCAGGCGTAAGCGAAGGTTACGTCGGCGACACCGCCTCGGATTCGCCGCTCGATCATCGACGTAAAATCAAAAACCCCGGCCAGTGCAACTTGGTCGGGGTTTTTTCGTCGGCTGCAGGGGTCGGATCGGAGGGAGCCACAGCAGAAGTCGGTAGGTTGTCGTCGACTGGCGGCAGAACCGGCCCCGGCATGTGGCGCGAGGTTGAAGCTGAACCCCTGTGACCGCTTGAACTACAATAGCGGCCGATGAGGAGCCTCGCCTCCTATCGCGATCAGCAACGAAAAAACCCCGCGAAACACAGGGTTTCACGGGGTTTTCGGAGGTGGAGCCGAAGGGAGTCGAACCCTCGACCTCTGCATTGCGAACGCAGCGCTCTCCCAACTGAGCTACGGCCCCTCGAACGATCGCATCCACTGGATTCACCAGTCGAATCCTTCGCGGTGATCGCGACGGATGGTCCTCGGCGAGATTTGAAAGTTACGTTCGGCGCGTGTGCTTGTCTAGGGGAGCAGGCAACGTAAAACGGATACTTCCCCCTCGCCACAGCATCCTCGCCGGTGATCACGCTTATGCATCCTCGTGGCCTGATTCGCCTGCCCTTTCTGTGCTGGAAAACAGCCAGACTTTCGGCCTTTCTCCGAGCAACTCGGAACGGACGAGCGATCCAGCGGCAGCAGTTGCTCGAAAAGGTGCGGCGCAGTGCCTCCAGCGCGTTTGGACGTGACTTCAGTCTCGACCGGCTCACCACGGCCGATGCTTTTCGCAGCCGATTTCCCGTGCTGGACTACGAAGCTTTTGCCCCTTACGTGCAGCGGGTTGCGGCAGGTGAGATCGGGGCAATGTTTCCGGTGGGAACGCGAGTGCTGATGTTCGCCACCACTTCGGGAACTACAAATGTGCCGAAGCTGCTGCCCGTCACCCAAACGTTCTACGACGAGTACCGTGCGAGTTGGCAGTACTGGGGCACGGGCGTTTATCGCGATCACCCCTGTTTGCTAGGATTGTCGACGCTGCAGTTTTCCAGTCACTGGCAAGTCTCCCAAACGGCAAGCGGAGTTCCCTGTGGGAACATCAGCGGCCTGGCAGCGGAGACGAGGCCGGCTTACATGCGGTCGCTGTTTGTCTTGCCGTCAGCCGTGATCCGCATCATGGACCACGCCGCGAAGCACTACGCGGCACTGCGGATCAGTCTGGCGAGCAGGCACGTGGGCAAGCTGATCACGGCCAATCCGAGCACCTTAATCGAGGTTGCGAAGCGCGCTGATCGGGAGAAGGAGGCGCTGATCCGCGATCTGTTTGATGGCACCTTAAGTGACAAGCTTGACATTTCTCCGGCAATTCGCTCGGCGCTCGCTGGTGCCCTGCGCAAATGCCCGGCACGGGCACGCGAACTGGAAGCCATCGTCGACCGCACAGGCCATCTGTTTCCCAAAGATGTTTGGCCGCAGTTGACGTTGCTGGCTGTTTGGACGGGTGGCGCCGTCGGGATCTACCTTCCCCAACTCAAAGACTTCTACGGCGATTTGCCAATCCGCGATCATGGCCTGTCAGCCAGCGAAGGCCGCATGACGATTCCATTAAGCGACGGTACCCAGGCCGGATTGTTGGATTATACCAGTCACTACTACGAGTTCATTCCGGAACAAGAGCACGGTTCGAAAAATCCGACGATCCTAGAGGCACATGAGCTGCGGCCCGGTGACCATTATTTCATCCTCTTGACGACCTCGGCCGGATTGTTTCGTTATGATATTTCCGATGTCGTTCGTTGTGAGGGCTATGAGGGCCAGGTGCCGTTGTTGTCCTTTATGAATAAGGGCAAGTATTTTGCCAACTTCACCGGCGAAAAGCTGAGCGAACACCAAGTGGTCCAGGCGATGAAGGAGAGCCTGCAGTCGCTAGGGCTGCCAAGCTGTACCTTTACGCTCGCCCCAGTGATGCGCGAGCGACCACAATACCGACTGTTGTTGGATTCGGCCGAGCCGGTGTCAGACAAGGACCGGTTAGCTCAGGAGCTTCAGCGACGCCTTGAACAACTGAATATCGAATACGCGGATAAATGTCGCTCGGGCCGCATTGACGCGATCGAGGTCCATCCGGTGCCTGCCGGTACCTGGGAGGCACTGCGAACTGAACGCAGCGGAGAACGCGGTAATTTCGAGGAATACAAACATCCTTGTCTCACCAACGACTTAGGCTTTATCGACCGAGTACTGGCGCTGTCCCACAGTGAGCGGCGCATGAATCCAGGACAAAACTAGCTTTGAACGATAACAACGAAACCAAGGTCTTGGTAACCGGCGCCGGCGGTCTGGTAGGCCGGCGTGTTGCAAAAGATCTCATCGCTCGCGGTTACCAGGTGACCGCCGTGGTCCGATCAGAAGCGCACCGGCAAGAACTTGAGTCGCTTGGCGCGGAGTGCGTCAGCGGTGACCTAGCGGACCCACGTTCCCTGGATGCACCGCTGAGGACAGCCAACATCGTGGTGCACTGCGCGGCGCACATCGGCGACTGGGGCCCCGCCGAAAAGTACCGAGCGATTAATGTCGTGGCGCTTGAACACATGCTGGGCGTCGTTCAAACGAGCGACTTGTTTCGTCGCTGGATTCAGGTGAGTTCCTTGGGTGTTTACCCCGCACAACATCACTACGGAACCGATGAAACCACTCCACCAAGTCTCACGGGGCTCGATGGATATACCAAGACCAAGGCAGAGGCCGAAGTTCTGATCAATGATCACATCGATCGCCACCGCTTACCGGCAGTCATTGTGCGTCCCGGATTTATCTATGGTCCTGGTGAGCGCCACAGCGTTCCCCGGATCATCGAAAAGCTCAACGCTGGCAAGATGATGTTCATCGGCCGCGGCGATAAGGTGCTCAACAACACCTATGTTGGCAACCTTTCCGACGCGATTCTGCTGGCGATGGAAAATCCGCGCGCGTTGGGCGAAACCTTCAACATCCGCGACCAGCGTCTTGTCACGCGGGAAGAGTACATCAACACCATTGCCGATTACCTCGGCAAGCCACATCCCAAACAGGTGCCCGAGTGGGTGGCGCGAATGCTGGTTGGTCCGATGGAAGCTTTTGCGAAATTGAGAGGAGCTCAGGAAGCACCCTTGCTGACCGGGGCAAGGATCAAGTTCATGACGCTCAACTTAGACTTCTCGATCGCCAAGGCGAAACGCGTGCTCGGGTACAAACCGCGAGTCGATTTCCGCGAAGGAATTCGGGAAACACTCGACGCGGCGACGGGCGGCAGCGGCCGGCTGTAAGGATTGGGTGCGAAATGGACTACACTCTTCGAGAAATCTCCTTGCCGCCTGAAGTTCACGCGCGAACGCTTCGCTGGCTCCGGTACCATTTGCACGCGGCTCTCGCTGAAGGTTAGGCATGCGCGTCGCTGGGTTCACTGCATCGATCATTCGCGTGCCGCTGCGCCGGCCCTTTCGCCACGCATCAGCCACTCGTCAGAGCAGCGACAATCTACTCGTGCAGTGTCGTCTCCAAGATGGAACGATCGGCTGGGGCGAAGGCGTCCCGCGGGCCTACGTCACCGGCGATACCGCTGTGGCATCGCTCCAGCTGCTGGCTGAGCAACCGCTGCAGGAACGCTTTGATCGCGACTGTACGGGTTGGACCGACGTGGTGTCGATGCTGGACGAGTTTCATGCCTTCACGGTGCCGGGCGATGTGCGGGGAGCCCAGGGGAATCCGCTCCGGGCAGCTGTCGAAATCAGCGTGCTCGATGCCTTTGGCCAAGTCTTTGGACAGCCGCTCAGCGACGTTGCCGGCGCTGTCGCTGGAGCTGAATCGGTGCGAATGCCACGGCAACGGGTGCGTTACAGCACGACGATCGATGCTGAGCACGCAAAGCGGCTGTGGAAATCGGCGATCAAGATGCGTCTGTACGGCTTCCACCAGTGCAAGGTGAAGATCGGTTGTTCGGCAGACGATGACGCGGCTCGGCTCGGGATTGTTCGCCGCTGGATCGGTCGGCACGTCGATCTGCGGGTCGATGCGAATGAAGCCTGGGATGCGCGAGACATGGAACGCCGCCTTGCTCCCATTCTGGAACATGGCATCTCCTGCATCGAACAGCCGCTGCCTCATGAGCAACTTTCGGAGCTTCGTGCGTTGCGTGCACATATCGACGTGCCAGTCATGCTCGATGAGTCGCTGACAAGTTGGCAGGACGCCCATGAAGCGATCGCACTAAGAGCGGGTGACCTCTGGAATCTGCGGCTATCGAAATGCGGCGGTTATATCGCGTGCTTGCGTCTGGCAGCACTGGCACAGCAGCATGGTCTTGGCTACCAACTGGGGTGTCATCCAGGTGAGACCGGGATCCTTTCCGCCGCTGGGAGGCATTGGGCTCAGTCCGTGCGTGACATCCGGTATTGCGAAGGTTCTTATGACCGACATGTATTGGCCGCAAATCTCATTCATGAGGAAATCACTTTTGGTTACGGCGGCTGGGCCCCACCATTAACCGCGCGGGGGCTTGGGGTAAGCGTTGACCTCAGCCGCCTGCGGGCCATGGTGATTCAACAGCAAGAGCATCCGCTGGAGGCGGCATGATCGATTTAAAACTTTTTCCCGCTGAAGCCCAGCGGACCGATTTGCTGCGACTGTTTTGCTTTCCTCACGCTGGCGGTGGAACGAGTGCGTTCTATCGCTGGCGCAAAGTCAGTGGCAATGAACTCAGCGTTATTCCTGCGCGGCTGCCGGGACGGGAAGCTCGCTTGAATGAACCACCTGTTGATTCGATGTCTGAGTTAGCTGAGACGGTGGCGGAGACGATCAGCAACCTGCCAGCTGGGCCATTTGCACTGTTGGGCTACAGTGTCGGAGCGCATCTGGCGCATCAGGTCGCGCGGCGACTCCCACGGATTGGTGAGCGCGCGCCGCAAGCCCTCGTGGTCGTCGCCAGCAATGCGCCCGGGACTCCCGCACATGCGGCCGCGATGGAAGCGAGTCCCGTTGAAGACCTGTCCGATGATCAATTGGTCGAGCACATGCACCGAAAATACGGTGGGATTCCCGCGGTCGTGAGAAATGACCCCAGTTGGTTAGCGGCAATCGTTCCAGCGCTGCGGGCAGACCTCAAATTACTGCGAGCCCAGTCGTTCGACATTTACGAACCGCTTCAGTGCCCGGTGTTAGCTGTGGGCGGGCTCGACGATTCATACATTACAGCGGCAGGACTCGCCGGTTGGCAGTCGGTCACGCGCGGCAGATTGACGACGCGGCAGTACCCTGGAGGCCATTTTTTCCTGTACCAGGACTTCAATGCGTCGACACCGGGTGCAGCGGGCCGCCTGACGAGCGGGAGCTCTGGAGCACTGGCTGATGTGTTGGGGTTCGCGCAGCACGGCGAACTTCGCCGCGACCAAGAGAAAACACGCGGATGACTGCACGCGAGCACTCGCTAACTACGCCTTGTTAATGGCCAAACAAAAGCCTTATGCATCAGACGGCATGTTGCCGTGATTTGCCGGTTTGATGGCGAAGCCAGGCTGCTAGATCCTCGATATATTGCTCCACATCAGACTCAAACTCGAGAGTGTGCGCGCTATTGGAATACTCCAACAGCGTTTTGTCCTTCGAGGCGATCCTGGTGAAGTAATTCTTCGTCCGGGGATTGTCGACAATTCGATCGCGGCCGGCGAGCACCATCAGGCTGGGTAGGTGCAGAAAGGGGGCGCTGGAGCGGGTGTGCTCCGTCAACTTCCAATCCTGCCTAGCAAATCGCAGCGTGATCCTGCGGAGGGTCAACGGATCGTGACGGATATAAGCCTGCCAACGCGGTGAGTCGGTAAACAATTCCGGTTCTTGCAGCGGGATCGACACCGTCTTGTGGTGAACGCCTAATCGTCCGCTCAGACCCAGCCCAAGGCGTTTCAGCCACCCTGGCTGTTGGCGCGCGTAAATCCCGGGGCACAACATGCCGAAACCACTGAGCAAATCCGGACGAGCTCGAGCGACTGCTGGGACGAGTTTTCCTCCCCAGCTAATGCCAAACAAGAAAATCGGCCGTCCGCCGGACTTGATTTGGCTCAGGTAGTCAATCACGTCGCTCAGCCAGGTCTTCACCGAATCGATGTCCCCCGGCACCTCGCCATTTAGCCCCGAGCCTCGGCGATCCAAAGCGTGTACAGCAAATCCGCGATCGGCGAGTGCGAGGGAGCTGATGTCATACCAACCGCTGTGACTGATGATCCCATGCAGGATCACGACATCAGCCTGTGGCTCCATCGCTGGCTGATAGCGGCGGAGCGCCAAGCGTCTTCCATCGGAGGCTTGATAGTATTCGATCGCAGAGGCACTGTTCACCATGCTGCTACTGTAGGTCACGATTGGGGCCAGGGCGCGAACGCCGACGCGATCGGGCCTGCCTGGTTGTGATCGTTGTCGCAGCGGTCACACGGGGAGCCCCTCACCGACCCTAGGCGCGGCGGCTCGAGAGTCATGGCGGTCTCCACGGCGGGTAAGCTGTCGAACCAGTTCGGCAGCTGATTCAGCCAGGAGCATCGTGAAGTGGTCGCCAGGAGTTTGGTACAGGCTTACCGGACGACGCAAAACTGCATTCCAGCCGAGATCATCCCCCCACGACTTCCCGGAGATCCCTTCCAACACCCCTGTCACGGCCGGACGGTAGAGGTGAATCTCGTGACCGAAATCTTCTAACGCATAGTTCTTGATGAACTCAACATGGGCGCGGCTCGTTTCGACCAATCTTTCGACGTAGCGGGTGGATGCTCCGGCGGCGAGCAACCCCTCCCGCTTCGCTTCGCTCAGCAAGAGTTGCAGCGCTTCCTCACGAGATAACTCCCGTAACTGCTCATAGGTCATCTGCATCCGTGCGTGCAGGAAGAGGTTGGAGAAATGGGTGAAGTCATAGAGAAATCTCGCATCATCTTTGAGGTCGATGTTGTCGTAAATCGACGGCAGCGGAGTGTCGATCAGCACCAGCGGCGCTACGGGCTGTCCTGCTTGCCGCAGACGCCGCGCGATTTCGTATGCATAGATCCCACCGGCCGACCAGCCAATCAAGTGATAAGGGCCCTCGGCCTGATGTTCCGTGATCGCTGCGACGTATTCCTCGATCATGGCATCGAGTGAGCGTGGGGGGGCCAACACTCCGTCAGCACCTCGCCCCCAGACCCCGATGACAGGCTGATCGGGGGCGGCATGTTTCGCCAAATCGGCATAGCATCCCGCATTGCCCCCGAGCGGATGAATGCAGAACCAAGCAGGCCTGGTTCCGCTGGACTTCAGGGGCACCAGCACACGGTAATGTTCGCTGGAAAGCGTCGGGTTGGTCGCGGCGTCACCACGCGTGAACTCGCCGGCAGCGTGGCGTGCGAGGCTGGAAATCGAGGGCGATTCGATGAACGCGGACATCGGAATCGCGATCGCCAAACGCCGTTCCAGATTATTCTTGAGCTCCATCGCCATCAGCGAATCCATCCCGAGCTCGCTCAGCGGCTGCTGGGAACTGATTTGCTCAGCGTCCCAGCCCATGATTCGAGCTAATTCTGCAGTGAAGTAACGCTGCAGCAGTTCATCTCGCTGTTCCGAGGTTGCCGCTCGAATACGCTCACGGAAATCATGATCCACCAAGTCGTCGGTCTTGTGTTCGAGTTCGGCGGCGCCCACCGCGAAAGCTGACAACAGCGGCGATGTCACTTGGGCAGCGCGCAACATCACCGGCCAGTCGACTTCCATTACCGCGACGTTATCTGCCGCGGACTCGACCAGTCGCTGCATGACATGTAGGGCATCGGTGGGATTGAGCAAACCGAGACCACGGGAACGCATCTGCTCCGCCGTTCCGCCTTGGGTTGCCATTCCTGCGTCCGCCCAGGGGCCCCAGTTAATACTCGTAGCGGGGAGACCGAGGCTCTGGCGATAAGTTGCAAAGGCATCTAAGAATGCATTGGCCGCCGCGTAATTACCTTGTCCGGGTGACCCAAGCAGTGCCGCGATTGACGAAAACAGCACAAACCTTTGAACGGGTTGATTCAGGGTTGCTGTGTGCAGGTTCCAGGTGCCTTGAACCTTCGGCGCGAGCGGACGCTGCCAGCGGGAAGCCGACATATCAAACAGCAGACCGTCGTCGAGCACCCCGGCTGCATGATAGACGTCGGTGATCGGAGGAAACTCGTCCGAGATTCGCCGCAGCGCCGACTGCAGAGACTGCATCTGACTGACATCGCCAGCTACGACCGCGACGTGTGAGCGCTCGCACAAACGTGCGACGATTGCCGATTGCTGCTCATTGGGATCCCGCCGAGCCAGCAACGCGATGTGCTTTGCCCCCTGCTCAACCAATTGTTCAGCGAGGGCGATTCCGAGTGCTCCTAGCCCACCCGTGATCAGCACCGTCGAGTCCGATTGAGTCCGTGAGTCGCTGGTTGACGGCGAATCCTCCGCCGCGATGTCTTGCGGAAACCCGACAACGACTTTGCCGATGTTCTTGCGCTGGGCCATGTAGCGAAAGGCGTCGGCCACCTGATCTGCGGCGAACTCGGTCGACACCAGCGGACGGAAGTCACCGGCTGAAAAGTGCCTTTCAAGCGACGAAAACAGCTTGCGGATCACCTGAGGTCGCTGCCGCAGGATGCGATCGAGGTCGATGGCGAAGTACGACAAATTGTCTTGGAACGGAGACAGGCCGAGCAATCGATTCTGATAGATGTCCGTCTTACCGATTTCCAAGAACCGTCCGTAGGCGCGTAAGATTCCGAGGCTCTTGCTGATCACGTCACCGGGCAGCGAATTGAGCACAACGTCAATGCCCTCGCGGTTCGTGACCTGCAGGATCTGCTCAGCGAAGTCCAGCGACCGTGAACTGAACACGTGCTTGACACCGAGTGACTGTAGGAAATCACGTTTTTCGTCGCTGCCAGCCGTGGCAAACACTTCCGCTCCGAAATGCTGAGCGATTTGAATCGCGGCCAAGCCGACGCCGCCAGCACCTGCATGAATCAACACCTGCTCGCCGGGTTGTAGATCAGCCAGCTGCACCAGCGCGTAATAGGCCGTCATGAACGCGATTGGAATCGTCGCGGCCTCGGCATCGGACATACCTGCGGGAGTGTGGCTCAGTGCGTAATCGGCCGTTCTCGCATGCGAGCCAAAGCTGAAGGGGGCAACGCCATACACACGATCGCCCACCGCGAATCCGTGCACTTCTGGGCCCACCGCGGTCACGATTCCGGCACATTCAATCCCCAGCGGCACCACCGGGTCGGTGATCCCTGGGTATAGCCCCATGGCTTTGAGCACATCGCTGAAATTGAGGCCGGCTGCGGCAACTTCCACTTCCACCTCATTGCCTCTCGGCGCGGACCGCTGGCACGACTCAAAGTACAGCGAATCAAAACTCCCGGTTGAAGCAAACCGCAGACGGAAAGGCGCAGCTGGAAGCGAGTGGTTGGAACTCGCTGTTTCATGACCAAGGAATGCTTGCGAGTCGCGCTGTAGCCGCGCGACATGACGCTGACCGTTGCGGTAGGCGACTTGATCTTCCGACGATCTCCGCTGGATCTCCTCGAACAGATCCGTTGCAGCGTCTTCGGGCGAACTCTGTGGATCAAGATCGATCAAACGATTCCGCAACTCGGGATGTTCAACCGCTGCGACCCGGCCTAGCCCCCATAGCGGCGCCTGTCCTAAGCGGATATCGCGATCCTCGCCGCAGATCTTTTGAGCACCGCGGGTGACCCACCATACGCCCTGCCACGTGTTCGGTTGACTTCGGCTCACGGCAGCGCTGCGGATCAGCCGTTGGATCAGTCGCAGTGCCGATTCACTCCCCAGCGATACGTTTTGCGTGATACTCGCCGCAGAGAGCTCCTCACACTCGCCGAACAGACTCCACAGATGAACGACTCCAGCCAGCGGCGAATCGGAGCGCTCGAGGGCAGTAAACAGCTGCTCGAAATCGGAGGGTTCGCTCGGGTTGATCAGATAGCCGCCGGCGTCGCCATTGTGCGCAACGGCCGTCTGGAACGTTTCTCCGGGACGCACCACAACGGGCACTCCGCCGGTGGCTTTCAGACGTGCGACCAATGTATCGGCCAAGCCTGAATCATCGGCGAAGATCAACCAACGTTGGTCAGTGACGGCGGCAGATGCCACCGATTCGTCGGCAGGTTCCCACTGGATCCGGTACCGAGCGTCAGCAAGCGAGTTGGTTGCTGCACTCATTTGACCAACACGCGTGAGTTGCACGCCCAGGAACTGAGCTACCACCTCACCCGCTTCATTGATCAGCCAAACGTCGCCAGTAACCTGCTCCGGACTCGGCTGTGCGTCGCCCTCCCAGCGGCGACCATAGGTCCACAGTCGGCCTTGAGGCGGACGCAGCACACGTACCGATCGCACTTGGGTCGGCATGTAGGTGAAGGGCGAGTAGCCACCGTCTGGCTCGGCGGGTACCAATCCAGCACAGGTTTGAAATACGGCATCACCGAGCGCCGGATGCAGATGATATTGATCTAGTTCGCTTGCGACGGTGGCATC
>CALELC010000269.1 GCA_937904535.1 uncultured Planctomycetaceae bacterium | reverse complement strand
GCGTGTCACGCTCGGGCCCAGATGCCATGCCCGCCGAAAGACTGGGTTCTGGCTTCTTGGCCCCAGACGGCGCAGGGCCAGATCCCGCGGTGTGCCGGCCGGACATTCGAAAGCGCCGGCATCCAACAACAAAAACAGCCGTGGTGTTGGAACACCACGGCTGACGTCGCTTCGTAACGCTCTCGGATAGCCGACCTAGTGCTGGCCGCCCGCGTGTGCCGGCGTCTCTTCCGGCACTTCGGGGCTTTCATCCGGATGCGTGATCGGATCAACAAAGTAGTAGTTGCCCCGCTGCGCATCCCAGCTCAAGCCGGTGAAGTTGTACGGGTCGCCCACGATCGGCGGACGGGCATAGTTGTAGTATGGCGGTGGGCTTGAGCACTGCCATTCCAGGGTCACACCACCCCAGGGGTTCGCAGGAGCCTTGGCACCCTTGAAGAGTGAATACAGCAACACCAAACCGGCGATCAACAGACCGATTCCCAGCGTGAACGAGCCAATGCTGCTGAGCTGATGCAAGAACGCGAACTCTTCGTCGTAGGTCGCATAGCGGCGCGGCATCCCGCGGCTACCGAGCACGAACTGCGGCAAGAAGGTCATGTTAAAGCCAATGAACACGATCGCAGCGGAGATCCGCCCGCCGAGCTCATTGAACATCTTGCCGGTCATCTTCGGCCACCAGTGGAACAAGCCGCCGACGAAGGCAATCAGCGTTCCACCCATCATCACGTAGTGGAAGTGTGCCACCACGAAGTAGGTGTCGTGCAGGTGCAGGTTGACCGACAACACGCCGAGGAACAGACCGGTCAAGCCACCGATGGTGAATAGGAACAAGAAGGATATCGCATAGCACATCGGCGTGGTGAGACTGATTGAACCCTTATACAGGGTGGCCAGCCAGTTAAACACCTTGATCGCCGAAGGGATCGAAACCGTGAACGTCAACGCACTAAAGATCACGGCCGTGAGCGAGCCCATCCCGCTGGTGAACATGTGGTGTCCCCAGACCAAGAAGCCGAGCAACGCGATCGCCACCGACGAATAAGCGATGAAGCGATAGCCGAAGATGTGCTTGTGCGAGTGTACGCTGATCAGTTCGCTGATGATGCCGAACGCTGGCAAAATCATGATGTACACAGCCGGGTGGCTGTAGAACCAGAAGAAGTGCTGGTAGGTCACCGGGTCGCCGTTGAACTCGGGATCAAAGATACCGATGTGCATCGTCCGCTCCGCGATCAACAGCAGCAGCGTGATCCCCAACACCGGAGTTGCCAACACCTGAATGATGCTGGTCGAGTAAATCGCCCACAAGAACAACGGCATCTTGAACCACGACATCCCTGGCGGACGCATGGTGTTGATCGTCACGATCAGGTTCAGACCGGTGAAGATCGAGCTGAAGCCGAGGATAAAGGCCCCGAAGGTCGCCAGAATCACCGACGTGTCAGTCGTGGTGCTGTAGGGCGTGTAGAACGTCCAGCCGGTATCGAGGCCGCTGCTCAGCAGAGCCGCAACCAAGAAGACCGCTCCCGCCATCCACAGGTAAAAGCTCGACAGGTTCAGCCGCGGAAAGGCCACGTCCTTAGCACCGAGCATCACCGGTACCAGGAAGTTCCCGAGGGCAGCGGGAATACTCGGGATAATGAACAAGAACACCATGATCGCGCCGTGCAGCGTGAACACTTGGTTGTAATTGTCGTTGCTAAACAGCCATCCCGTCGGCTTGAGCAAGTGCGCACGCAGCGCAAGAGCCAATACGCCTCCGACAAAGAACGACGCCAGAATCCCGACCAGATACATCATCCCGATGCGCTTGTGGTCAAGCGTAAAGATCCAGCTCAGGAAGCCCCTGCTGTTCTTGAGATAGTTGTCGCTGTCGGAAACGTCGCCGGGGTTAAACCCACGGCTGCGTTGCATCGCGTGTGCGGACATGTTCGCTGTCCCTAAATATGACTAATTGAGAGTTGTTGGATTCGGTTCAAAGGTCGGCCGCCGGACTTGGAGGATCCGGCGCCCAAATCGCTGCTGTGTTGTCCGCGACTACTGTGCAGCTGTTTCGCCGCTGGCAGTGCCGGCAAGCGACTTGAAGTACTCAATGAGGCTGTCGATGTCGTCGTCTGACAGCTGGCCCTTATAGCTCGGCATGACCGGGTTGTAGCCATCGACGACCTTAGCGCGGGGATCGAGGATCGACTCACGGATGTAGTTCTCGTTGACGGTACCGGTTTCACCGCTGGCGAACTGACGGTCGCTGCCAAACGAACCGAGGAAGCTCGGTCCCACTCGCTTGGTGCCATCCAGCGAGTGACACGAACCACAGCCGCGGCGTTGATACAGCAGCGCCCCGTATTCGGCTGGCGTTTGGCTCGCTTGCCGTCCGCTGTACTTCTTGATCCACGCATCGAGATCCTCTTGCGTTTCGTGCACGACCACGACGGTCTGCATCTTCGAGTGATCGCGGCCACAATACTCGGCGCAGTACAAGTCGAAGAACTTGTAGCCGTCCTCAGTGAACTGGTAGCGACCGGGGTTGAACACACCGTTGAAGTTGTCACGGGTATCTTGCAGCGCCGCGTCCAACTCGCTCTGACTGACCTTTTCGCTGGCTACCGTGGCGTTGAACCAGACTTCATTGTACCGCCCCGGGACGATGTCGCGCTTGAGCCGGAAGGCCGGAATAAACAGGCTATGGATCACGTCGCTCGAACGCATCGTGAGCTTCGTCGGCTGATCTTTGACGACGTGCAACTCGGGATGGAACACCCCGTTGCCGTAGTTCATCGTCCAGCCCCACTTGAACGCCTGCACTCCGACGGAGGTCGCGCCTTCGGGAGCCGTCTGCTGATCGATGTAACCCAGCGCGCCCTGCACGAAGATCCAGACCAACAGGAACGACGGCAACACCGACCAGGCGATTTCCAGCGGCGTGTTGTGCGAAGTTTGGCTCTCGGCGTGCTCGCCCTTCTTCTTGTGGAAGCGGATCACGAAGTAGACCAAGGCGATGGTGATGGGGATCAGGAAGAACAGGCAGATCCATAGGATCAGCATGTAGGTCGAATCCACCTGGTCGCTGAAACTCGACGCTGACTGCGGAAACCACAACCGGTCGGTGAGGTCGGCAAGCAGATGGGGTCGCAGTGAGGTCATGGTCATCGTTGAGAAAGAAAGAAAACCGTGGGAAGTGAGGAGCGAGTTTGGAGCGACAGCCGTCGACGCCCACCCGCAAACAGGGACAAGGCGCCGAGGTTTAGTCAGGCCTCTGATCCGGTGCTTCAGCCAAAGCCCGTTCGGCGGCGAGGACCGCCGATCGCTTACGACCCAACCAATATGGTAGAAGTGTAACGAGCAGACCAGCGACCGTCGTTGCGGCAGCAAGTCGCATCAGCCGCCAGGCCGCCAGCACGTAGCTACCTCGGTCAGAATCGTAACTGAAACACCACATGATGAACTGATCAACCGGTGAGCCGATCGTGCCGTTGCTGGCATCCAGCAACGCCAACCGCGTCTGCTCCGGCGGAAAGGCTACATCCAGCGAATACCGCGAAATCACGCCTTCTGGCGACAAGAACGCTAGCATCGCGGGATGGTAATATTCACGAGTTTGGGGATCGTAGGTGTAGCGGAAACCAACCGCATCTGCCAGCCGCTTGATGGAACTCTCGCGGGCCGTGCAAAAGTGCCAGGCACTGGCTGCGCCCGGTTGCTGGTCGAGCATCAGGACAAACTTTTGCTGGGTCTGTCGCACCCGTTCGGTCGATTCTCGCGGATCGATGCTCACCGTCAGGATCTGGAAGTCTCTACCCAGCCGCAAATCGAGGTTGTTGAGCGTTTCGACCAGCGCGTTGAGCTGAACGTTGCACAGCACCGGACAGTTGCTGTAGTTAAGCGTCAGCAGCACCGGACGCTTCCCGTCGAAGTAGTGCCCCGTCTTCGTCGGCCGGCCGAGCGAATCGGTCAGCATCACGTCCAGCGGGATCTCTTCGCCGAGTTTCTGCTCGACGGTTACATCTTCGACCTGTTTGGGAACACCGTCGTTCAGTTGCGCTGCCGCCGGTGTTGCCGGGGTCAGCAAACACGCCAGGCTGAGCGTGACCGCCAACTGGGCAATGCCCCTGCAGGCCGAACGGTCCGAGTAAAACAATCTGCTTTGCCGCCTAGGTCTCGTCGGCCGGAGCCGGCTGGTTGTCATGATTGGCTGAAGCCTCGCGGGCGATCTTGCGCATCGCCTGCTCAATAGGGATGGTGTACGAGCCATCATTCTCGTCGACGGAGAACTGGCTGATCGAGCGCGTTTGCTTAGCGAGATACTCGTTGCTGGCGGTGTAGCGGCTGTTTTCCAGCTTGCTCGCCATCACATATCCGAGCATCCCGTAATACAAAACCTGAACCGCCAGGATCGTGACGATGGTAACCGCCACCGCGATCACGCTGATCACGGCGATGCGTCGTTCGGGCAAGTCGTTGTACTGGGCCATCGATATCTATACGTGTGAATGTGAACCGGAGGGCGTAGAGACCACGCCAGCTTAAATGTTCTCGAACGCCAGAGACTCAGGTAGCCGTGGATCCCGGACCGGCAGCACTCGAACTTGCTTGGCTCGCATGAACCACAGGATGCCGCCGACATACAGACCGACCATTCCCAAGGTGACGAGCAACGCCGTGGCCACGCCGACCGCTCCGCCAAAGTTCGTCGAAGCCTCGGGCATCACGATCCAGGCCAAGTCAACAAAGTGCACGAGCAACAGGTACACCGACCAAGCGAACACCAGAGCCGGTTTGCGACGAATGTGCCGCGACAACAGGCCGAGGAACGGGAACAGCCAGTGGAAGAAGATCAACAAGTAGGAGACCGGTCCCCACGAGCCCAACAAGCGGGTGTAGTACCAGTGCGTTTCTTCCGGAATGTTGCCGTACCAAATCAGCACGAACTGGCTGAACGCGATGTACGTCCAGAACGTCACGAAGCCGAACAACAGCTTGCCGAGATCGTGGTAATGCTCGACCGTGACTTCATCACGAATCGCCCCACGCGACTGCAGCAAATACACACCGACAGCGATCGCCGCGTGGGCCGTCAATACACTGCCCGCAAAAATGTAGACGCCGAACATCGTGCTAAACCACATCGGCGCGAGGCTCATCAGCCAGTCAAACGCCGCGAACGAAGTGATCAGCGAGAAAGCGATGACGGCTGGACCACTACGCGCTTGCATCCGCTCGGTCAACGTGATCTCGCCGGTTTCGTCCTGACGGCGGCTGAGCTGGAAGTAGTAGATCGCGATCGCGGACAGCAGCACCAGGTAGACCACCGAACGGACGGTGAACCAGTCGCTGCTGAGGTATCGCAACTTCTCTGCCCACACTCCGGCCGGCACGCCATGCGCGTCGGCATAACCTGGGTTGCTCCAAGGATACAGCGTTCCGCTGTCGCTCCAGGCGGTGACCAAAACGGGGATGAACAGCAAACCTAAGGCCGGGATCGCGATCATCATCATCTCCGCGACGCGGCGGACGACAACGCTCCAACCGGCTCGGCAGAGGTGCTGGATCAACACAAAGAACAAGCAACCCAGCGAGATCGTGAAGCAGTACATGAAACCGGTGAGATAGGCCGACATCGTGAACCGCTTGCCGCCGACGTCTCCGTCGCTGAGGACAAAGAGACCGAGCAGGATACCCACCAGCAGCAGCGCCGCCCCGCCAATTCCCAGCGGCACGGCCAGGGCTGCCAGCGAGGCAGGAAGCTGAAACGAAGGGTCGTCAGCGGGCTTGAGTTTGTGCGTGTGTTCGGACATGGGTTACAGTTGAATGTTCAGTTGGAAACGCTGAGGTGCCGGACGCAGGAGCTGACGGTCATGGCGGGAACCCGGCGGGACGGTCGGTGCTCGAGGAATGGGGTGTGAGGTGATCAGGATGCCGCAGCTGGCTCTTCGGCCGGCTCGGCGTCGGCTTCAGGTTCGCTAGCCGGCTCCGTCTCGGGCTGAGGTTCCGTCGCCGGAGCGGGCTCGGGCTCGGGTTCCGCCGCTGGCTCTGGCTCAGTCGCTGGGGCGGGCTCCGGAGCGGGCTCGGTGGCCGGTGCCGGCTCGGGCGATGGAGTGGGCTCGGGCTCAGAAGCTGGCGCCGGCGCGGGCTCGGCCGCGGGGGCTGGCTCCGTTGCCGGCTCAGGCTCAGTCGCCGGTGCTGGTTCAGTCGCCGGTGCTGGTTCAGTCGCCGGTGCTGGTTCAGCCGCCGGCGTCGCCGCGGCTTCCATCTCGGCGTCGGCTGCCGGCGCGGGCTCCGCAGGTGCCGCTTCCGTCGCGGGAGCAGGTGCGGGTTCGGTAGCCGCTGGTTGTTCCGGCGTCACCGGGGCCGGGGCGGCGGCTTCGGCAGGCGTTTCCGCGGGTGCCGGGGCAGCTTCCTCTGCGGCTGGAGCGGTCGTCGTGCCGGCGGCCTCTTCGGCTCGTCGTCGCTCGGCTTCGGCCTGCTCGGCAAGCTGCTGTTCCACTTCCGCCTTGCGACGGCTTAAGTCGTTGCGGCGGTTGACCGGCAAGTCTTCGAGCGCTGCGTTCTGGCTGAGTTGCAAGGCGCGGACATAAGCCACGACCGCCCAGCGGTCACGTACCGAGATCTGCGAGCCATAGCCGCCCATCTTCCGGATTCCGTTGCTGATCACGCTGAACAGCTTGCCGTCTGGATAGACGTCTTGGTACAGCGTTTCTTGATGCAGCGACGAAGGCTGAACCCAAGCGCTCGACAGAATCTGTTGAGCGCGAGCGGTCACCAGACCTCGTCCGCGGCCATCGTTACCGTGGCAAGTAGCACAGTAAATCTCGAACTGCATGCGGCCGCGTTCGAGCAGTGCGAGCGAAACCGGACGGGGATTTTTCGCCAACCAAGGTGTTTCGGCCGCGGGCTGATCGCCGCTCGCGGGGGCTGCTTCGGCTTCGGGAACCTGCATCGTTCGCACGAGGTGAACTGCGCGGGTTTGATCACGCCGGGCGAGCTCATCCAGATCAACCCCGGTGTAGAAGTTCGGATCTTCATCGAACTGGCCGACGGCGACCGTGCCTGGCACATCGGGACGCATTGCGCGTCCGTCCGCGAACAGTGTGGAGGTCGTCTGCGGGCCCTTGGCCGGCGAGAAGTCCATGTCGTAGAAGACGTGGAATCGCGGGTTGGGGCTATTGGTCACGCGCATCCGCGCCACGGCCAACAACGGCACAATCGCGAGGAATGCGAGCACGCCGAAGGCAACCTTGATGGCGGTCGGCACGCGGGTGCTGCTGTTGTCCTCGTACACGTCCTGGATTTCGGTACCACCGATATCGCCAAGCAGACGCGTCACGCCGTTGTGGTCGAAGCGGGGGTCCGAAGCGTCGATGTACAGAAAGAACTTGTCGTCGGTCGCGCGGTCAAATCGCGGACTGGTGAACACGGGGTTGCTGAACTTCGGCAGCCGGTTGAGGGCCAGCATGCCAAAGAACGCGCCGAACGCGGACAGCAGAATCGTCAACTCGAAAGTCACCGGAATGAACGCCGGGATCGAGTAGAACGGTTTGCCGGAGATGATGTACGGATAGTTGATCCCGTTCATCCAGACCTGCATGCAGATCCCGATGGCGCTGCCGGTCAAGCCGCAGCCGAGCACGATCCAGGGAAGGGCGGTCGGACGGATGCCGAGCGCCTTCTCAATGCCGTGAACCGGAAACGGAGTGTAAGCATCGGTGCGTGTGTAGCCAGCATCCCGAACTCGGCGACAGGCCGCCAACAGCGTGTCGACCGCATCGAACTCGGCGTAGACGCCGTGCAATTTCTTTTCTTGCGTGTCAGTCATGTGATTCGGTGAACGTCAAATATCGCCGTGTTGGGAATGGTGAAGCTGGCCAGCGAGGGTCGCCTTCACTTCAGCCATGTTGATCACAGGCATAAAGCGGCAGAACAGGAGGAACAGGGTGAAGAACAATCCGAACGAACCGATCAACATGGACCAGTCGACCCAGGTCGGGCTGAAGTAAGCCCACGAGCTAGGCAGATAGTCTCGCGACAAACTGGTGATCACGATCACAAACCGCTCGAACCACATACCGATGTTGACGAAAATCGAGATCACCACGATTCGCCAAGGGATCGTGCGGTTGGCCTTGAACCAGAACAGTTGCGGACTGATCACGTTGCAGGTGATCATCGTCCAGTAAGCCCACCAGTAGGGGCCAAACGCCCGGTTGATGAATGCGAACTTCTCTTCGGTGACTTGGCCGTACCAAGCGATGAAGAACTCGGTGCCGTACGCCAAGCCGACGATCGTGCCCGTGGCCAAGATGATCTTGCACATGTTGTCCAGGTGCCGGACCGTGATCAGCTTCTCCAGCGAGAAGATCGAACGGGCCGGAACCATCAGGGTGAGCACCATCGCGAAACCACTGAAAATCGCCCCCGCAACGAAGTACGGCGGGAAGATCGTGGTGTGCCAGCCCGGTACTTGGCTGACCGCAAAGTCGAACGACACGATCGTGTGCACGCTCAACACCAGCGGAGCTGCCAGAGCGGCGAGCAGGGCGTAGGCCTTTTCGTACCGCATCCAGTGCCGCGATGAACCGCTCCAGCCGAGCGACAGGATGCCGTAAGCCATCCGCCGCCACTTGTTTCGCGAACGATCGCGGAAGGTCGCCAGATCGGGAATCATCCCCATGTACCAGAACAACAGCGACACGGTGCCGTACGTGCTGACCGCGAACACGTCCCACAGCAGCGGGCTGCGGAACTGCGGCCAAACCCAGAGGTTCAAGCTCGGGTAAGGAGCCAACCAAAACGCCAACCAAGCACGTCCGACGTGGATGCCGGGGAACGTAGCTGCACAGACGACGGCGAAAATCGTCATCGCCTCGGCGGCGCGGTTGATACTGGTTCGCCAGTCCTGGCGGAACAGGTACAGAATTGCCGAAATCAGCGTTCCGGCGTGACCGATCCCGACCCAGAACACGAAGTTGACGATTGGCCAGCCCCAGAAAACCGGGCTGTTGTTGCCCCAGACGCCGACGCCGGTGTAGATCAGGTAGGCAATGCAGATCCCAAACCAAGATGCCAACGCGGCGGAGACCATCAGCCCCACCACCCAGGCCTTGCTCGGTGGCCTCTCGGCGATCTGCGACACCGATTCGGTGATCGAGTGATAGGTCGAATCGCCGAGAACCAGCGGGGCGCGTTCGCCGGGCCGTTCAACGGTGTTATCGAGTCCTTGAGTTATTGCGAGAGACATGAGCCAGGTGATCAAAGGGTACTAGGTGGATTCGGATCATTCAGTTCGCCAGGCGGCAACCGGGCCGCGGTCAGCGAATCTCAGTGGTCGCCGCCGGCTGCCGCTGCGGGTTCATGGTGCTCGTCTCCATGGTGCTCGTCGCCGTGATCGCCATGGTGCTTGGGCACGCCGTAGGTCTGCAAATCGTCGAGCTGAACCCGAGTCATCAAACGCGGATGCGGGTTGCGAATCCGCGCCAGGTACACCGTTCGCGGCTTCGTATTGAGCTGGGTCAACATGCCGTAAGCGCGACGATCGGCATGCTGATGAGCGACAACCGATTCGGGATCGACGATGTTGCCGAACTGAATCGCACCGCTGGGGCACGCCATTTGGCAAGCGGTCTTGATCTCGCCATCGCGGATCGGACGGCCGCCTTCGCGTCGAGCCTGGATCTTGCCCTCTTCGATTCGCTGCACGCAGTAGGTGCACTTTTCCATCACACCACGGCCACGAACCGTGACTTCCGGGTTGAGGACCAGGGCCTGCAACTTGCGGTTAGCGTTCTCAATCGAGTTCGGGAAGGCCTTGATGCCGTAGCCCACACCGACTTCTTCGTTGTAGTTGAAGTAGTTGAACCGGCGGACCTTGTAGGGGCAGTTGTTCGCACAGTACCGCGTGCCGATGCAGCGGTTGTAGGCCATCGAGTTCAAGCCTTCGGAGGTGTGCACGGTCGCGGCAACCGGACAGACCTGCTCGCACGGAGCGGTTTCGCAGTGCATGCACGCAACCGGCTGGTGAACCACGCTGGCGTGATCTTCGTTACCTTGGAAGTAACGATCGAGTCGCAGCCAGTGCATCTCGCGGCTCCGCATGATCTGCGTCTTACCGACGATCGGCACGTTGTTCTCGCTCTGGCAGGCGACGACACAGGCGTTGCAGCCGATGCACTTGTTCAAGTCGATCGCCATCCCCCACTGCGGCAAGTCCGTGTTGGTTTCACGGATCGCGGCCATCGGTTCTTTGAACGGCGAGCCCTCGGGACCGACCTTCGGGACGTGCGGTCCCTTGTCCTCGACGAAGTGCTCGTTCTTCTCGAGCAGCGCCGGCGTGCCTTCGCGAATCAGCGTGTAGCTGCGGCGCTCGGTTTCGTCGCGCCCCAGTTCATCGATCGCCCAGTGGCTCTGCGTACTGGCCAAATCGAAATCGCGATACCGCGGCCGGGCTTCGATTCCCCAGGCCCACTGCAGCGAATCCGCAAAGCGGATGGGCGAGACGTCCGAACCGACGACCTCGACACCTTCGGTGGCAAAACCACCGACCATCCCGGCACGAGTCCGGTCATAACCGATGGCAACAGTGATC
>CALELC010000268.1 GCA_937904535.1 uncultured Planctomycetaceae bacterium | reverse complement strand
AGCCCAAACAACGAATTACTGGGCCGGTGACAGCCTCCTAGTTCTCCCGGAAGCCGGTAAAACTCCGAGCGGCTTTACGCTCGATCTGACGGTGAACCGCCTGCACCGCTTCGGCGACATTCCGCTGCAGGTGAATGTCTATCCAACGGGGCGCACCTTTGCCGAGGATCGCCAGATTCAACTGCGTCTGGCCCTGCAACCGTCCAGCGTCGTCCCGCGGAGTCGCAGCAGCAGTTACCAGTTGACGCTGGCATTGCCGGCGGGCTCGGGTCCGCTGCAGCAAACCTACTACTTGCCTAAATGGGTTCTCGGCGGAACCCTGGACGCGGTGGTCCTGGAGGGCGGACAACCGCTGGAGGGCTACCGCGGCCGATTCGGCCTGAACGGTGGTCATGGCGATGTCTGGGAAGCCGCCTGGATGGAATCGGCCGAAGGGAATTTCAGCTGGATTGCCGAGCCTGGTTCCAAACCCTTAGCGACAGCCAGCGATTCGACCGAGATCGACGATCTCCGCTCCTTGTTGGCAGTGATCGCTCCGGAACTGTTGACGCTCGAGCCACTCCGCACACCGCAAACCGCACTCCCGCTGCTGCGTCAGTACGGACGAACTGCGGGGCTGGAATATGTGACCGCAGAAGAAGTTCCGACGGACTGGAAAGGTGTGGCGCAATCCCAAGTCTGGATTACGCGGTGGTCGACTTACCAGTGGCTGGCAAAGAACCGTCCCGAGGCCGAACGCGCTCTACGGCAGTTCGTCCGTTGTGGTGGAGCCCTGTGGCTGCTCGAAGTCGATGATCGGCCCGCCCTGCGGGCATCCTTCGACACCACTTTTGAACCAACCGCGCTCAATCTATCGGAACCTCAAGTCACCGCAGACACATCGCGCGAGTTCCTCGAGGCCTATCCGTTGGCGCAGTTGGAGTCTGTGCCAACGATTACCGCGTTGCCCTTTAACTATCTCAGCGGCACGTCGCTGCAGCCACGGCGGGCGCTCGCCGAACAAGTCCAAGCGTTTCACCGCGGCAATCCATCGGGGCAAACCTTTGTCCCCGATAATCTGTTGTGGTTGTCCGAGCGACAAAGAATCGTCAAGCCAGACGACCTATTCGACCTGCATCTCGGTGTAGGCTTGATCATCGGCAGCCAGCTCCCAGACACGCTGTCGGAAACGCATCTGCTGTGGCGTGAAATGCTCCAGCGCACACAGGAACGTACATCGAGCGTGCTCACGCGAGGTGTCGATCCGGTCGCCGGTGACGGGCGGTTCTGGAACTGGGTGATCCCCGGTGTCGCGCAGCCACCGGTGTACACGTTCATCGGACTGCTGATCGTGTTTGTGATTCTCGTCGGCCCCGTGGCCTATCGCAAACTCAATCAAATGGGGCGGAGTTATTTGATGTTCGTGGTTGCGCCCGTGCTAGCGCTGGCGACCACGCTTTTTCTGTTTGCCTATGGTTTAATTTCCGACGGTCTTGGCACCCAGGCACGGATTCGGCAAATCACCTGGATCTGTGATCGCGACGGTGGGGCGATGCGGTACTGGCGTTCGACCTATTTTGCAGGCGTTCGGCCCAGCGACGGTTTGCTGTTTCCTGCCAACACCCACTTAGAACCTTATTACCTCAGTGAGTTTGCCAACTGGCATGAAATGAACGGCGGAGAGGGGACGTTGCAGGGGACGATCGCGGTGAGCGACGACGGGCTCCGATTGAGCAGCGGCTTTTTACCCTCTCGCCAACAACGTCAGTTCGTCGCCTATCGGCCGTTAGAAAAAGCAGGTGGTCTGACGCTGTCTGGTGACAGCGGGGCAGTGCCACGAGTTCAGAGTCACTTCGATTACGGGCTCCGCGAGCTGGTCCTGCGGACCGACAGCGGACGATACTGGGGCATCGCAGAACTCCCTGCCGGTCAAGCCGCAGTGCTCAAACCCATCTATGAAGCTGAAATCGCTCGCATCCTTAGCGAAATGTATATGCGCAACCGTCCGGAACTCCCCGAAGGCATCAGCCTGTTCCGGAATCGCCGCATGGAATTGATCTCGCGCGTCGTCAATTCGGATTACTGGCGAAATAGCCCGGCAGCCCAGCGAGTCTCTGGTAACGAGGGCTGGCTGGAGTGGTACCTGCAGAACCTGATGCAAACGACTTCCACACTCCGTCCCGGAACCTTTGTGGCGCTGGCGGATGTCACCGAGGACTGCGTGGCGGTTCCCTCAGCGAAGCTGGTGAACAGCATCCACTACGTGCTGGGAGATCTGCCGTGATCACACCGCGAAACCCCACGCCGGCGGTGCATACCAACGATTCCGTGTGCATTGAGCTGCGGCGACTGCATCGCTTTTTCGGCAAGACCAAAGCCGTCCGCGATGTCTCCTTTTCGGTCCGCCGGGGCGGCGTCTTCGGCTACATCGGGCCCAACGGCGCCGGCAAAACGACCAGCATGCGCATTCTCGCGACCCTCGATTTGCCCAGCTATGGTGAAGCATTCGTCGATGGGTTTTCGGTGATCAACGACCCGGAACTGGTACGTCAGCGGCTGGGCTATATGCCCGATGCGTTCGGGACTTACCGCGATGTGAACTGCTGGGAATACCTCGATTTCTTTGCACGCGCCTACGGGCTGGTCGGTCGCGAGCGGCTGCGGCGTCTGCGCTGGGTGCTCGAGTTCACTGGCACTCGCGGGATGGCCGAAAAGCCGATTCGCGGGCTTAGCAAGGGGATGAAACAGCGGCTGTGCTTAGGCCGTGCGCTGATTCACGACCCTGCGGTGCTGATTCTCGACGAGCCTGCCGCAGGTCTGGACCCGCGAGCTCGAATCGAACTGCGACGAATGATCGGTGAACTGGCCGATCGCGGCAAAACCATTTTGGTCAGCAGTCACATTCTCACCGAGCTGGCCGAGATGTGTGACTCGGTCGGGATCATCGAGCAGGGACAACTGTTGGCAACCGGATCCGTTGAAGAGATTCAGCGGGAACGCAAGCAGCACCGCGAACTGGTCGTCCGGGTGCTCAGCGACAGTGCAGCGATGGCAGCCGACCTGGCTGAGCGGAGCACCGTTTCCAACGTCGTCGTCGACGGCCAACTGGTGCGTCTGGAGTTCGCAGGCGAAGTCGCTGATCAGGCGGCGTTGGTCCGCGAGCTGATCATCGCTGGGCATGAGATCGCCGAAGTGACCGCCCGCAGCAAAAGTCTCGAAGACGTTTTCTTGCAAGTCACCGAAGGCCTGGTGCAGTAATGACAATGGTCAGCGATACGCGCGACGCCAATTTGATGGCGATCTTCAGCAGCGAGGAAGCGAAGCGGTCGCCGTCGTGGTTGGACCGCATCGATGAGTGGGCGACTCGGGCCGGCGACGCGATCAACCCGATTCTCGTCAAAGAAACTCGCCAGGCACTCAAGAGCCGCCAATTTGTGGCGACCTTTGGTCTTTTGCTGTTCGCATCGCTCGCCTGGACGATCGTCGGCAGCATGCTGCTAATGCCACAGATCTATTACCTGCCGTCGGCCCCGCGGATGCTCGTCGGCTACTACTTGGTGCTCGCCGTTCCGATGTTGTTGGTTGTCCCTTTAGCAGCCTATCGGTCGCTCGAGAGTGAGGTCGATGACGGCACCCTGGAGTTACTGTCGGTGACAGCGCTGTCGCCGCGTCAGATCGTCAGCGGCAAGTTGGCCAGCGCCGCATTGCAGATGTTGTTGTACTTCATCGCACTGTTTCCCTGTGTGGCGTATGCCTACACGCTCCGCGGGGTCGACTTGCCAACGCTGGCCCTGTTGATGGGAATGTTGGTGTTGGCCGGCCTGGGGTTAACGATCGTAGCCTTGTCTTTTGCTCCGGTGACGCCCGGCCGCACCAGTCAGATCACAAGTTTATTGGCCGTGCTGTCGGTGTTGCTGGCCTCCGAGTTTGGGCTCGGTACGTTAGCGATCGACCTGATTCAGTACGGCAATCCGCTCAGCGCTGATGAAACGCTGTTCGCGATCGTTTCGGTGCTCGCGATCGGGATTTCGGCGGCGGCGATCCTGCTGTCGGCCACGGCGGCCAAGCTGACGCCGGAAAGCGAGAATCGCTCGACCGGTATTCGCATCGCGGTGTTGGTGCACCTGGCTTGCGTGATCGGGGTGGCGGGTTACGCGATCGCCAGTGGTCAAGCCGCGCGCACACCTCCCGAAGGCCTGATTTACATCCCGATGGTTCTGAGCATCTATCTAGCGGGATTTTGGACGGTGGTCGGGGCATTGATGGCGGCTGAATCGCCGGCGATGACGCCGCGCATTCGCCGCGAGTTGCCGGGCACGTTTCTGGGGCGACTATTGCTGACTTGGCTAACCCCGGGCCCAGCGACTGGTGTGATTTTCGCGATGGCCACGTTTACGATCGCGGCAGTGGCTGCGCATCTGATGTTGTGGGGCTTGGTCGAATCGGGCGCGAATGCATGGACACGGACCACGTTGGAATCGCAACGTCTGGTGTTGTTGCTCGTTGGCTGTTACCTGATGTTCGCCCTGGTGGCCGTGCGGATCATCGTCGGCATGCTGCGTTGGAAGCAGCCGGTCAAGGTTTCGGTCGGGATCGCAGCGATGACGGTCGTCTTGTTGGCGATGGCGGTGGTTCCCTATTCAATCCAGTTGCACTGGAACGACTACCGCTCGTTTGAATACTCTGCCTGGCAGTTCACCAACTGGCTCTGGACGATCGATCAGGCAGGATCGGATGCCCTCGACACTGGGGTTGTGTATTTGGTGATCGCACTCGGATTGATCAGCTTCTTAAGCCACCTCTTGCTGGTCGGACAGCGTGTGCTCCCGCAGCGACTGGCGACCCCGGAGCGGGTCCAAGAGGAATATCGCCGAATGGCGGGACTGGGCCCGAGCGAGGAGGAGGAAAATGATCCGCTTGGCCTCGGCACTCACCCGGCAAGTCCGTAGTCTGTACGGCTTCGCCGCTGCTTGGTGATCGTCCGCCGCTATGCCGGGCAGGCGTTCTCGGGCCCGCACGGGCCATGCGGAAATCACCGTCATTTCTTACCTGCAATGAAGTTGACTCATGACCGATGGCCATTCCCTGCCTGAGGACCGCCCTGATCCCGCGGAACCCGCTCCGCATCTGCGCGCACGCGTACCCGACCATATCGCTCACGGGGCCTTTAGCACCGGCGCCATCGTGGTCACCGGGCCCAATGAGTTCATCATCGATTTCCTCCAGACGATCGGCCGACCGCATCGTGTCGCTTCGCGGGTGATCATCCCGCACGCGGTGATGCCCCAGTTCATCGAAGCGCTCAGCAAGAATCTGGGGCTGTATCGCGATCGCTTCGGAGATCCACCAGCAACTCCCGGTTCCTTGGGCCCAGCGACCGCGATTGGCGCAACCGGAACACCCCAAGAAGCCGGCGGTCCCGCCGATCCCACTCCAGCGTCGCCTGGCGTTCAACGCCCCGTCGGCGGTGCCGCCGCCGCGCTGGGCACAACCGACGTGTTGCACGGTACGCCAGCCCCCACGTCACCGATGTCGCCGGCCGCAGGCGAGCTGGCCAGCGGCGCGGTTCCCCCAGCCGCTCCCGGAGCCGGTGGGCCGCCGGCCGTGCGCCGGCCCACTCCGCAAGAAATCTACGACGACCTGAAAATCCCGGATGCGGTCCTCAGTGGGGCCTACGCCAATGGTGTGATGATTGGGCACGGGGCGAGCGAATTTGTGCTCGATTTCTTGACTAGCTTTTATCCGCAGTCGGCGGTCAGCGCGCGGGTGTTCATGAGCTGCGGGCAAATTCCGCGACTGCTGGAATCCCTGAATCACGCGGTTCGCCAACTGCAACAGCAACAACGTCTACAGCAGGGACGGCGTCTGCCACCGCAAAATCCCGCCGATCCGCCGGAGGGCCCGCGAACAGATGAGCCCCGTTAACACACCACCGGCACTCCCATTGATGCACTCGTTGCCCCATGCCCCTATTCCCGACGGCAAACGATTGATTCTGGCAAGCGGCTCGCCGCGGCGCGCGCAGCTACTATCTGCAGCCGGTTACGCGTTCCAGGTCGTGCTGCCGACCGAGGGTGCCGAAGACGCCGCGATGCCCGATGAATCCGCCGAACAGGTCGTGCGACGACTGGCGTTTCAAAAAGCCGCCGACGTGGCACAGCGTGTTTCCAACGCACTGGTGCTGGCTGCCGACACGCTTGCCGTGTGCGATGGGCAACTGCTCGGGAAGCCCCAAGATCGGGAGCATGCGCAGTGGATGCTTCGCCAACTGAGCGGCCGCATTCACTCGGTCTTGAGTGGAATTTGTCTGTGGGATGTCCCCAGCGGACGCCAATTGACCGATGTTGTCCGCACCGATTTGGTGATGATGCCGCTGGAGGACGCGGTGCTCCAGCAATACCTCGATTCGCGACGGTGGGAAGGTAAAGCTGGTGCGTTTGGGTATCAGGACGGCAACGACTGGCTGCGGATCCTCGACGGCGGCAGCGAGAGCAACGTGGTCGGACTGCCGATGGAGCGGCTCGCCGAATTGCTGGCTCAGTTCAGCAAATGAGCTAGGCACGCTGGCATTCACCCGCGAAGTTCAGCGAAAAAAACCCAGAAACATCTTCGTTGATCCGCATCTTTTTGCTAACGTCCCAGCCGCCGTGGCTCTCGGAGTGACGGTATTGCTCCTTCATGCTGCCACCGCTCTCTCGTTCAGGGCCGATATCTGCGATGACTCCGATGTCTCGATCCCTGCCAATCGTCCTGCTGTTGTTTGCCGCCTTGCCCGCAAGCGCAGACGACTGGGCCAAAAAGATGTTCAGTCAGACCAGCCATGACTTCCGCACCGTCGGCCGCGGCGCCAAGGCAGAATATCACTTCGAGTTCACCAATCCGTATAAGGAAGACGTGCGGATTGCGTCGGTCAGCACCAGTTGTGGCTGCACCACACCGACCGTAACGCAGAAGTTGCTCAAGAGCCGCGAGACCGCGGCGGTGATCGCCAAGCTGAACACCGACACGCATATCGGCGACAAGTCGGCAGTCATCACGGTGATCTTCGATCGCCCGTTCTACAGTGAAGTGCAACTCAGTGTCCGCGGTCACATTCGCACCGATGTGGTCTTTAATCCTCCAGAGGTCAACTTTGGTGAAATCACCACTGGCCAAGGCAAACAGCTCGATGTCGTCGTCACGCATACCGGACCGGCGAACTGGGAAATTCGCGATGTCCGCAGCCACTGTGCTGACCTGGCTGTCGTCCTCGGGCCTCAGGAACGAATCCCGGGCGGCGTCCGCTATCGCATGAAGGTTTCGACGCGCGGCGAGTTGCCCACGGGCGACATTCGGGAATTGCTGACCCTGGTCACCACCGACCCCAACTTTCCGACGATCAACATGTCGGTCACCGGACGGGTTCGCCCGAGCTTAGAGGTCAGTCCGGCAGCGCTGAGCTTAGCGAGTGTGCGGTCGGGCGAAAGAGTTGAAAAGCGACTGGTGATCCGCGCTGATCAAGAGTTCGCGATTCGCAGCGTGACCTGCGATGATCCGCGCTTTGAGTTCGAAGTGCCCGATGGTCAAAAGAAATTGCACTTCGTCAAAGCGTTCTTCACTGCCGACGACCAAACCGGCAGCTTCTCGCGCACGATCAAAATCACAACTGACTACGGTGCGGGACAATCGACCGAGTGCACGGTCAGCGGGACCGTCGCTCCTTGATACAAAACGGCAAGCCGGTCACAGGAACCGGCTTGCTCGCTTGTCAAACAGCCAGAGGCAATTAGCGTCCTAGCTGATCCGCCAGTTCCGTAGCGCCATAGATACTGCGCAGCGCCTCTTTGATCCCGGTAGCGGCGACGCTCACAGCCCGCGCCTGTTCGTCGGTGTACAGATAGTCGCTCGTCAGGCTTTGCGTGTTGCCGTCGAAGATCAATCCGACCAGTTCACCCTTGCGATTGACCACCGGTGAGCCGCTGTTGCCGCCGATGATGTCCGCCGTGCACACAAAGTTCAGCTGAGCTTGGAGATCAACTTTGTCTTTGTTCTCCATCCACGATGCGGGAAGGTCAAAATCCTCCTGACCGGCGTGTTGCTGGGCATGTTCGTAGGCTCCAGCAATGACCGTCGTCGGTTCAATCCGCTTGCCATCTTCCTCATAACCTTTGACGGTCCCAAACGCCAGTCGCAGGGTAAACGTCGCATCGGGATAGCCACCGGTTCCTTCGATCGCAGTGGTTGCCGCGGTGATCTTTGCATAGGCCTGACGCTCGCGTTCATCGAGTTGTTCGCTCAGCTCGCGCAAGCGACGGTACTCGGGTTCGAGCAACCGAGCGAGCGCGATCAGCGAATCATCGGAGGCCAACGTCACGGTACGTCCGCCTTCGATCAAGCTTTTGCGAAATGCCACGTCGTCGATCTTTGTTCCCGCAATCAGTTCCGCAGCGCGTTGCCGTGGCCCCTTGCCGACCAGCAGTTCGGCAACCAGCGGATCATCGCCCCCCCGCAGTTCTGCGAACCGGCCGAGTTCATCGGCCAGCTTCATTTGATCCAAATCTCGGTAGATTGGCGCTTCGCTCAGCAGGCTCTGCAGCAATGACTCGCGACCGGAGTCGGTGTACTCGCGCAGACGCTGGTCGTTCGGTTTGAGATCCTCTTCGGTCAGCAACACGATTCGCTGCGCCAGATCGAACAGATCGCTGCGGAGCGATGCGGTTTGCCGCAGCAGCGCGGCCTTTTCGGTTTGAATCTGAGCGACTTCCTTCCACGCCGCCTGGGCCGATTTCAGCTCCTCGTTCTGCTCGAGTGCGGCCAACAGACGATCTTCACGGCCGCGTTTTTCAGCCATAGTGCGCGGGTCTTGCAGCCCTTCGAGCATCCCCGAATAGGCTTTCCGCGAGTTCTGGATGCCAAACAGTTCATCTCGACCGCGGCGTCGCTCCTCGTCGCCGCCGAGCGAGTACTGTTGCAGCAAGACTTCCTTGCGCCGCAGGAAATCAAGCAGGTAGGGCAAGCGGACATCGCGCAAGTACACCAACGCATCGGTGGTGAAAATCCGCTGCGTCCGCCCCGGATTTCCGGAGACAAACACCAAGTCGTTTTCCTGCAGCGGCTCATCGCTCCAGGCAAGGAAGTGCTCAAGCTTGGCCGGTTTTCCGTCCTCGTACACCCGCATGATCGTGGCATCGAGGTTGTAACGGGGATACTCAAAGTTATCGGCGTCGCCGCCAAAAAACGCCGCCGCCGTTTCCGGCGCCCACACCAGCCGCACATCGGTGTACTTGCGGTAGCGATAGAGGTGATAACGAGCACCACCAAACAACGCGATCACATCGCTCCGCAGGCCGGTTTGCTCGGTTGATTCCTGCTCGATCGTCGACATCACAGCCCGTCGCTGCTTCAGCGCCGTTTCCGCGTCGGCTCCCGCTGTAACGGCGGCATTGACTCGATCCGTGACATCCTCGATCGACACCAGTTGATTGAGTTCCAGATCCGGCGCGCGGATTTCATCTTCCGGCGTCTTCGCCAGATAGCCATCACGAATCAGGTCACGTTCGGGAGTGCTCAGTTTGTGCAGCGTGTCGGCTGCCACGTGATGATTCGTCAGCACCAGTCCGTCGCTGGAGATGAACGAGCCAGAGCCACCGCTATTGAACCGCACGGAGGACAGCCGCAGATGGTCTGCCCAAGCTTGGTCGATTTCAAAATCGTACCGCTGTTTGAGTAACTCGGTCGGCAGTTCGTTGAACAGATACATGCCCTCGTCCCCACGGGACAGAGGCGGTGCGGCAGCGGGCAGAACCAGCATGAAAAAGCCCAATAGCAGTTTGTCTCGAACGGCGCGTGCGTTTGCAAAAACCATGACGTCATTCCTGGAGGAGTTGGCGCCCGCGAGCACACCACGGGCGGCCTTCGATTTTCGGTCACCGCGCGCACCGTGAACAGGGTGGCCTTGTGATTTGATCGGCCAAGCGGTTAGAACCGGAGATTGCGGTTTTTGCCATAATGGAGGTGAACGATGGGCCGAGTAGGAAGCTTTTTCTTTGGGATGATCGTCGGAGCAACCGCGCTCGGGGTCGCGATGCACTACCACATCGTCCGCGGCAAAGACGGCATCTTTGTTGTCCCCAAAGTGCACAACAACCTGTCGGACATTTACGTCGACACGCGTGAGTTCACGCTCGCGGATTGGCAGCAACACCGGATGTTGGCCGTCTCCATCCTCCGCGCTGACCGCGGCGATCTGCTGCCCGACGCTTCGCTGGACAATTTCCGATCGGGCGTCCAAGAGTTCATCAGCGGTTGGCTGAACAACAACTGAGCCACCATCCCCGCGGGCACGGGTTGCGGACCGGACAGCGACCGGAACACGCCAACATCGAGAGCGCAACGCCGACGGCGAGAGCCAAGAGTTCGCCGCTATGCGTGCCGGACGTTCGTGACTCCCGCTCCCGGATCGCGATTTTCGGCAATCCGTAACTTGGCATTCGCTCCCTGTTGCGCGGTCCGCAGGTGAAACCGCTGGTGGGGACTGCGCCGCACCGGCGGCAGAACTGCTCCAGCAGGCGCGACCGGAAGTTTGCTAGCAAAGCTACGGCTTGGCGGTACCGCGTGCCGATCCAACAGCTAGGGGCAAGTCCGGTAGGGAACGATCGCAGCGGCTGCGCGATCCGACCCGCATCTGCACGGGCGACGCTCATGGCGAAGGATCGCAAGCTAGCGTCGCGGATGGGCCGTGCCGCAGTCATCGGAAGGATTTGTCTTCGACCCGCTGCCGAAAAGGCTATCAACCGATGCGACTCATCAAACGCAACCATTTGTTCATGGTGGGCCTGCTGCTGGTTCTACTTGGGGTTCAGTTTCGCATGGTCCAGTCGTTTGTGCTCAATGAGCCGACGACTCGTACCCTGATCAAACTCAGCCAAAAGGCTCCGGCGGCCGTTACCAACAACTCGCCGCTGGAGAGTTTCCTCGCCCAGTTGGCGCCCAATCCCAAAAAGCGGATTGAGCCGCCGCGGTGGCTGGGTTTAGCGATGATGGCCGTCGGTGCCGTCATCAGCCTGCACGCGCTCGCGATGCCTCGCCCTGAGTAACCGCTGTCCTTCGGTGTGAACACCGAACAGTTGTGTGAACACTGACCCGTTGCATCGTCACGGGCCGATTGTGTGAACACAGGCCTTCTGTGGGTTCTCGAAGGATTCGGGGGACCGAGCTAGCGGAATGGATTTCGACTGTCGCCGCACTTCAGCATCGCCGAGCTTGTCTCGCTGCTGAAGTGACCCGCCGCGGAAAATCCTATGGTCCTGCTTCCTTTGCTGCTGATCTGGTTGCGCGATCCGATGTATTTCAACATCCCGTCGCGCTGGAGCATGGTGCTGTTCGCGGTGGCGATTGCGCTGTTCGAGACGCAGCGGACCCCGGCGCTGCCGCTGGATGAGGGGCCGACAACCACGCAGACCGCGGCTCTGCCAGAGCATCGTTGGTTGCCCACGTATCACCGCGAAACTCCGGCCCGCCAGGGTTCACTCCCTGCCGAAGAGGGAGCGACTGATCAGCGTTCCCGAGCAACCGCAGACGCGCGGGGCCCAAAAATTTTCCGAGATTTGTCAGCAACCGAATGGCGACTATTTCGCTGCTAGCGGCATTCAGCGGCCGCTCCTTTGGCGTAACCCCAACTGGCCCTTTACGACTGGTCAAGTGAACACCCTGTCGCTCTTGCTCCGCTGCCCAAGGATGACTAGGCTCCGCACAGACTAGCAAATTCCGTTCTGGGCGGCACGGTTGCGATCAAGCGTCGCGGTTGATCGTGGACGGAAAAGGGAATGCGTGGGTCCGGGTTAAGGATGACTGATGCCAATGCCGAACCTCGTTTTCTGGCAGCCGCCGCATGAAATTTCTAACCACTACCTTTGATCGCCTGCGACGCTCGCGCACGTCCGACGGCACGTCTCACCAAATCGCTGCAGTGCGGTT
>CALELC010000267.1 GCA_937904535.1 uncultured Planctomycetaceae bacterium | reverse complement strand
TGACTGCTATGAATCGCTTCTTTGCCGCCACGCAAAATCACCGCGTTACCGCTTTTGACGCAGATCGCGGCCGCGTCAGCGGTCACGTTGGGGCGACTCTCATAGATAAAAAACACCACTCCGAGCGGGACCCGACGCTTGAGAATCTGCAGCCCTCCGGGACGAGTGAAACCTTCGATCACTTCACCCACCGGGTCGCGCAGGTGCGCAATCTCGGTTAGCCCCGCGGCGATCGCGTCGATCCGCGCCGGGTCGAGCCGTAGTCGATCAATCGCCGCAGCGCTGAGCCCGTAGCCAGGTGCCGCTTGCAGGTCGAGTTCGTTGGCGGCCATGATTGCCGCCGTCTCCTGCCGTAAGCGAGCGGCGGACTCGAGCAACCAGCGGTCCTTCACCGCTGTGTCCAAAACCGCCAGCTCCGCCGAAGCGGCTCGCGCGGCTTCGCCCAGCGATCGGCAGTACTCGCTCAGCGTCGGTTGGGTGGCAGTCTCGGTTTCGCGCATCAGTTCAGGCATTGTGTCTCAACGTCATTAGGGGCCGATCAAGTGTCCTCAGAATCGGGCGGGAGGTCAATGTTGATACCCCGCACGGCCATGCCAGCGGGCCAACCTGCACCGCGTGCGGGAACTAACGGATCAGCCAGTACAGCGCCGCAGCGATCAGATCGGCGGTTGTGCCGGGGTTGCGGCGGTTCCCGTCCTCGCGGAGCCAGCGATCAAGCGCGTCGCGCTGTGTCCGGCCGCCCTCAGCGAGTTCGGCAAGACAAGCCGCAGCCCGCTGGCGGACTTCGTGCGCCACGTCGGCCCCACACTTCCGCAGGATCAACGAGTCCGGCTCGGCCGCCAACAGTCGCAACTGCGCCCCGACGATCGCCTCACCGACATCGTCCGCGGCGGCCAGTTCCGCTTCCACCACGGGCAGCACGTTGTCGAAGAAGTCAGCGAAATCACCCGCATATTGGCGCGCGATACGATCGCGTTCTCGCGCCAACCCCATTGCCGCAATCAAGTCGATCGCTTCCGGCTGTGCGATCGTAACATCCCACTGCGCGTCGACGGAGTTGCTATCCAGTCCGCCAGCTCCGGCCAGGGCGATGGCGCGATAGACGTTCGCCCCGTCTTCCGAAGTGAGTCGCCCGAGGACACTTTGCACGCCGGCGCGACTGCGCGACATCGCCAGCGGTGCGATCAGAAGCACGATGCCGAGGTTGACGTTTGCCTTCGTCACTGCACGCGTCGCTTGGATCGCCGCCAGCACCCGCTCGCCCAACGGCGGCCCGTTTCCATCGCCCGTGGATGCCTCAGCGGCAGGTCGATCGCCGTCTGCCCCGGCCAGCAGCGGTGCGACGGCAGCTGCCGCCTGGCAAAAGTCGTCATAGCAGCAATCCGCGAACGCTGCGGTCGGATGCACGTTGCCAACCTTGGTCGCAGTCGCTTCCCAGACGCAAGCCAACCGAATGGCATCGGCATGACTGCACACCAGTTGCCGCAGTTGTGCGAGCGCCGACAAGCTCGCTGCTCCTTGGCGACTCGTCTCAGCCACGCTCAGCCTGCAGCGTTTCGAGGAAACCTGCGATCGCAGCGAGCGTTGCGTCCGGGTCGTCTTCGATGACGTAGTGCCCCGCATCGGCCAGCCGCACCGCCGTCGCATCCGGCCAGTGCGTCAAAAACCGCTCCAGGCACTCAGGCCGGAAACACCAATCCCGCATCCCCCACACCAGCAACTTCGGCAGGTCGGCGAGCGAAGACAGATCCGCTTCGAGTTGCTCGAGCACCGCATGCGTCGGATGCTCGGGTGACATCGGAATATCTTTGACAAAGGCATCGATTGCGACGCGATCGTGCCAGTTGCCATACGGGTACAATAACCCTGCAGCAACCGCAGGCGTGAGCTGGCGTTTGCTCATCGCCATCGTCACCGCAGCCCTGGCAAACAGATTGGCCCCACGCACACCGAGGGTGCCCAGTACAGGCCAGCGGCACGCCGCGATGCGCCAGGGTAGATACGGCGGTGGAAAGGCCCCGGTGTTGAGCAGCATGATTCCGGCCAGCCGCTGTTTGCGGGCGACCGCCGCCGACAGCCCAATCGCGCCGCCCCAGTCGTGTGCCAGCAAGATCACGCGGCGCAGATCAAGCTCATCGATCAGTCGAATCAGAGTGTCGCGGTGTGCGGCCAGCGAGTAGTTGAACTGAGCCTGAGAAGGTTTATCGCTCAGCCCACAACCGATGTGATCGACCGCGATCACGCGATGGGTGCTGGAGAACCGCTCGAAGATGCTCCGCCAGTAAAAGCTCCAAGTCGGATTGCCATGCACGCACAGAATCACCGGCAGTTCAGAGTTTTCGCGCGCTGCCGGCGCGCCGCTGACTGCGCCACCAGCGGAAAGCTGCGAACGGTCGCCATCCGGCGGTGCCAGGACAGCGCTATCGAGAAAGTGATAACGCCAGCCATCCAGGTTCAGGCTGCGACTACAGTCGGGATAGAGGGCTCGCCAGGAGTCCGATGAATTGGAGCTTGCCTTAGTCATGCCCAGAATCGTCGCCCAAACGGTGCTCGCCGGGAAGGCGGGTAGCTCGCCCCGGCAGAAGAAATCGATGTGAGCCAGCGGCGAATCCTAAGGTGGGTCAGCGCAGCGGCGCCAGCTCCGGCACAGCCGGCCGGCGAGGTGCCACGCTCTCGGCAGGCAGGAGCCAGCTGACAGCGTCCGCCTGCGATGCTGCTCCGTGTGCTCCGCAATTCGGGGGGACCTCCGCAGCGTGTCTCGCTAT
>CALELC010000266.1 GCA_937904535.1 uncultured Planctomycetaceae bacterium | reverse complement strand
ACCGCGCGGCAAGCGTTTCATCGCGGCTACCAAGTGGAGTTTCTCAAAGATGCCACCGGCACCTTGGATGTCTCCAACGCAGCCGGAACCGCGACGGCCCAAGAGCTGCAGAACTCGGTGCTGGTGGCCCAGCAAATGTTCATCAGCGAAGTCGTCAGCACCGCCGACTGGCTCGGCCGCATCGGCTGAGCCGGTTTGATGCACCACCCAAATGATCGCTGACCAAGCAGCGGCGTCTCGTCGCCGCTGCGGCTTTTGCCTGGTTGCTACCGGTACGTCAGTTGCTCCGCAGCTTGCCGCTCGGAGGAGTTCGCTTCCTCTGTGAGTTCGGTTTGATGTGACGAGGAACTTCGATGGCGGACGCGGTGTGGTGGAAAACGGCGGTAGTGTACGAGTTGCTGGTGCCGTCCTTTCAAGATTCCAACAACGACGGCTGGGGCGATTTACCTGGGATCACACAGCGGCTGGACTACCTTCAGGACCTAGGCGTCGACGCTGTGTGGCTCTCGCCGATCAATCCGTCACCGCTGTATGACATCGGCTACGACATCACGGATTACACCGACGTTCATCCACGGTTCGGGACGCTCAAGGATTTTGACCGGTTGATCGCTGAGGCTCACCGCCGCCACTTGCGGATCATCATCGACTTCGTACCCAACCACACGTCCGACGAACATCCCTGGTTCAAGCAGTCGCGGCAATCACGCGACAATCCTAAGCGGTCCTGGTACCTGTGGAGCGATCCGGGTGTTGGTGGTGGTCCACCGAACAACTGGATCAATCGCTTTGGAGACAGCGCGTGGACGCTGGACAACACCACCGGCCAATACTATTTCGGTTCGTTTACAGCGCAGCAGCCCGATCTGAACTGGCGCAATCCGCAAGTCCGAGAAGCAATCGCCGAAGCGATGCATTTTTGGCTGCAGCGTGGTGTCGATGGGCTGCGGATCGATGCGCTGGCCCACTTGATCAAGGACGAGCACCTGCGAAATAACCCACGCAACTTGGACTACACCGGAGACCTCGAGCCCAATAACAAATTGTGTCAGGTCTATCATCAGAACCAACCGGAACTGATCGACCGGATTGAAGAGTTTCGCGAGCTGTTCGATCAGTATGAAGACCGCGTGATCTTAGGTGAAGTCTATCAGTCGGCAGAGCAGATCACCGCTTACCAGCGTGCCGGAGCCCACCTGTTGCTGTCGACTTCGATGCTGCAGTCCGAGTTCGACACAGCTCATCAGCGGAACGTGATCGACCTCGCCGAAGGCCGTACGGCGGTCGGGGCCTGGCCCTCGCGGAGCTCCGGCAACCATGACATTCCGCGGTTGGCCAGTCGTGTGGGGCAGAAGAACCTGCGGCTGGCGGCGCTGCTGCATTTCACCGTCCGCGGCACTCCAACCATGTACTACGGTGAAGAGCTCGGGCTGTGCGACATGCAGGTGCCAGCGGACCGACTGCAAGACCCGGCTGGCAAAGCGGATGTTCGCTACGGACGCGACGGTTACCGTGCGCCGATGCCGTGGGATGCTAGCCCCGGGGCCGGATTTACTGGTTCCAATACAACGCCGTGGCTGCCGATGGATGAGGCAACTCGCAAGCTGCATGTCGCTGGTCAGCTTCGCGATCCTCATTCACTGCTGAACTTTTATCGCCGCGTGCTGCGACTGCGTGCTCAGGAACGCACCTTGCAGATTGGCGACTATGCGCCGCTGGAAACGCCCGAGCCGATTCTGGCATTTGTGCGCAGTCTGGGAACCACTCAACTGCTTGTCGCAGCCAACCTGAGCGATGAAGCCTGCGAACTTGATCTGCAGGCGATCGGTTATGCCAGACCAGGCAACCAGTGCATCTTGTCCACAGTCTGCGAACAACGATCGTCGCTTCCCGCAGTGGTGACTTTAAAACCTCGAGAAGGCATCCTCATTCGTCTACAGGAGTCGCAACATGAGTGAAGTGCATGAGTGGTGGCAGCGAGGTGTGATCTATCAGATTTACCCTCGCTCCTTTCAAGACACTGGCAGCGACGGGGTCGGAGACTTGCGCGGGATCATCCAGCGGCTCGACTACCTGCAGTGGCTCGGCGTGGATGCAATCTGGCTGTCGCCGATCTTCCCATCACCGATGGCTGACTTTGGTTATGACGTTTCCAACTACATTGATATTGACCCGTTATTCGGCAGCCTTGCTGAGTTTGACCGTTTGCTGGATGAAGCGCATCGCCGCAACATCCGTGTTATTTTAGATTTTGTTCCCAATCACAGTTCCGACGAGCATCCTTGGTTCCAAGAATCAAGATCGTCGCGTGACAATCCAAAACGCGATTGGTATCTGTGGCGTGATGCAGCGCCCAACGGTGGGCCACCTAATAACTGGCTCAGCTCGTTTGGGGGCAGCGCCTGGACTTGGGATGAAGGAACTCAGCAGTACTACCATCATCATTTTCTATCCAAACAACCGGATCTAAACTGGCGAAATCCTGAAGTCGTCGCCGCGATGCTCGATGTGATGCGGTTTTGGCTGGACCGTGGGGTCGACGGTTTTCGGATTGACGTGATCTGGCTGATCATCAAAGACGAAGAGTATCGCGACAACCCACGCAATCCCAACTTCCAACCGCATGAACCGCCACACCATCAGCTGCTGGCAACATATTCGACCGACCGACCGGAAGTGCACACCATCATCAGTCAGATGCGGCAGGTGCTCGACAGCTACGGCGAGCGGATGATGGTCGGTGAAATCTACTTACCGGTCGAGCGGTTGATCACCTACTACGGCGCCCAAGGTTCGGGCGTCCATCTGCCATTCAACTTCCATCTGATTTTGACCGACTGGCGAGCGCCGACGATTGCCGAGTTGATTGAGCAGTACGAAGCGGCGCTGCCGGCATATGGCTGGCCGAATTGGGTGCTTGGCAATCACGACCAGCCGCGACTGGCGAGCCGCTTAGGGCCAGAGCAGGCCAGGGTGGCCGGCATGTTGTTACTGACGCTGCGCGGGACCCCGACGATGTACTATGGCGATGAAATCGGAATGCAAAATGTTCCGATCCCGCCTGATCGTATCCAAGACCCTGTGGAAAAGAATGTGCCAGGCAAGGGGTTAGGACGCGACCCACAGCGTACGCCGATGCGGTGGAACAGCACGCCGCTGGCGGGTTTCTCGGACCATGATCCGTGGCTGCCGATCGGTCCGCAAGACGAGGGGGTGAGTGTCGCTGAGCAAAAGGATGATCCCACTTCGACGTTGACGTTCTACCGCCGCATGTTGGCGCTTCGTCGCCAGGAACCGGCCTTGTCGGTCGGCGGATTTAGCTCAGGACCGACCTCGGACGAAGTGCTCAGTTATGTGCGGCGGTATAAGGACGACCGATTCATCATCGCGCTTAACCTCACCAACCGACCGGCAAAACTCGATACTCCGATGGTCGTTCAAGGCACGATCGTGCTGTCGACCCATTTGGATCGTGAACGAGAGACCATCGACGGTCCGGTCGAGTTGCGAGGCGGTGAAGGCCTTATTATTCGCAGTGCCAGCTAGCCGAGCTTGCCACGCAGGCTCGCAGGCAAGTCCGGTTGCTGCCAAGCGCTCATGCCGCCATCGACCAAGAGGGTTTGACCGTGGATGTGCGCAGCCGCATCGCTGAGCAGAAACACAGCCGTGTCGCCGCAGACATGGGCGTCGGGCAATTGTCCGTTGGGTGTGTGCAGCCGCATCCAGGCCGCCATATCGGCATCGCTGTCGAGCACAGCGCCGGTCAGCGGCGTGCGCACCAGGCCCGGAGCCAGCGAGTTCACGCGGATGTTGTGGGGTGCCAGCGACACGCACAGCGAACGGACCATCGCCGCGATCGCTCCTTTGCTCGCGTCGTAGGCCACGTGATCCGGTTCAGCTAAAAACCCGTTGATCGATCCGGTCATCAAAACGCGTCCGGCCGTGCCGGCGGCGACCCAGTGCCGAGCGAAAGCTTGGGT
>CALELC010000265.1 GCA_937904535.1 uncultured Planctomycetaceae bacterium | reverse complement strand
CTGCGAAAACTCGAGCCGCTGGGCATCGGCGTCTTACAACTGGCGTTCGAGCAACTCAAGGCACGCCTCGCCGCCGAAGGTCTGTTCGACGCAGACCGCAAACAGCCGCTGCCCCGCTTTCCGCGGCGGATCGCGCTGGTCACCAGTCCTACCGGAGCCGCCGTCCGCGACTTTCTGCAAGTTGCCCTGCGGCGTTGGCCCCAGTTGAACGTGACCGTCGTGCCAGCAAAGGTCCAAGGCATCGGAGCGGCAGAGTCGATCGTGGCCGGCATTGAAGCCGCTCATCGCTTGCAGCCAGCGGCTGACCTGATCGTGGTCGGTCGCGGCGGCGGGTCGCTCGAGGACTTGTGGTGCTTCAACGAGGAACCGGTCGTGCGCGCGATCGCGGCCAGCGAGTTACCGATCGTGTCGGCCGTGGGGCACGAGATCGACGTTACGTTGGCTGACTTTGCGGCCGATGTCCGGGCGCTGACGCCGAGCGAAGCGGCCGAACGCGTCGTCCCGGAATGGGCCAGCGTCCAGCAGTCGCTCCGTCTGCTGTTGCAGCGGATGGAACAACCGATTCGTCAGCGGCTGGCCTATCATCGCGAGCAACTCCGTCATTTGGCCTCGCGGCCGGTGTTCACACGACCGTTTCAACTCGTCCATGACCGCTCGCGGAAGCTCGACGAACTCGATCAACGCGGACGGCAGGCGATGCGCCGGTTGTTGTTGGAGAAATCGCGGTTGCTGCAGCAGCACGCCGCTGCACTGTCGGCACTCAGTCCACTGGCCGTGCTGGCCCGCGGTTATAGCGTGACGCAACGAGCCGCCGATGACCGCGTGATTCACAGCAGCGACCAGGTCAGCCCCGGAGATGAATTGCGAACACAAACCGCCTCGGGCACGATCCTCAGTCGAGTGACCGAAACCCTGCCTGACGAGTCTCCCTAGAGGAGGCATGCAAGTTGCACCAGGAACTGCTGCAGTTGCCCGCTGCATTGTGGTTGCCTGCTCCAATGCCGGTTTCATCCCAGGTGCCTTGCAAAACGAGTGGCGTCGATGGACAACGACCCTGCCCAACGGCCGGCCACACCCGCCCCTGCCCGCCGAGCGCTGCTGCTGGCCAATCCCCAGGCCAGCCGGGTCGCTGCGCAGTTGACCGAGGCGATCGAACGTCTGGACGATGCGGGGTTGGAATTGGTCGTGCAAACCCCGCCCGACCCACAGCGACTTCCCAAGCTGATTCATCAGTACCGCGAGCAAGTCGACTGTGTGATTGTGGGTGGAGGCGATGGGACGCTCAACGGCGTTGCGGATGCCTTGGTCGAAACACAATTGCCGCTGGGGATTCTGCCGTTGGGAACCGCCAACGATTTGGCCCGCACCCTCGGCTTGCCGCTGCAATTGGACGCTGCCTGCGAGGTGATCGCGGCCGGCAACTTACGACGGATCGACCTGGGCCGCGTCAACGATAAACACTTCTTCAATGCCGCGAGTCTGGGGCTGAGCGTGCAGATTTGTCGTCAACTTGATAAAGGAGCCAAGCAGCGCTGGGGTGTGATGGCCTATCCGGTGACGATGGCCAAGTCGCTGTGGCAAATGCGTCCCATCCGCGTCGTCATCAGCGATGGGCAATCCACTTGGCAAGCCCGCACCGTTCAGCTCACCGTCGGCAACGGTCGCTTCTTTGGCGGCGGCATGACCGTTGATGAAGAGGCGGAGATCGATGATCAACAACTCAATCTTTACAGCATCGAGATTGAACACTGGTCAGAAATGCCATTGATGTTTTGGTCGCTGTGGCGTGGACGGCTGGAACACCTTTCAAAGGTGCGAACCTTAGAAGGACAATATTTTGAAATCAGAACCCGCCGACCTTATTGGGTGAACACCGATGGTGAGCTAACCGTCCGCACGCCCGCCACCTTCCGCACCGTTCCGCTGGCGTTGTCAGTCTTCGCACCACCGCGTCCGCCAGCCGCGCCCTCCGCCGATCAGCAGCCCGCCGTTTCAGCCATTCAGTGCGCTGACGACAGTGTGAGAGCGCACGAAACCCAGTAGGCGGGACGTCAACTTGTCCGCTTCCTCGCGGCGTTCCTGGTCCCATCACCGCTGCGGATCACGTTAGCAGCAGCCGTCGTGGCAGTTCCTATTTGCTATTGCCACTGGACCAGCAGGGCGTGCCATCGAAATCGAAGCATCGAAGGGCGCGCTGCCATAAAAAATTTGACCACCCCTCATTGAAACGATAGTTTGGCAGAGTTCCGCACCAGACCCAGACTGGGGGCCCTACTAACCGCGGCACTCCCTCCCCCACAACCCGCCCAAGATCTCTATCGATTCAGCACAGCGCTCGCCCTCCCTTTCGCAGGACCATTGGATGAACGGACGGATCAGGTCAGGATTCACGTTGGTTGAGTTGCTCGTGGTGATCGCGATCATCGGTGTGATGGTTGGACTACTACTGCCAGCCGTGCAAAGTGCGCGCGAGGCGGCGAGACGAATGAGCTGCCAAAACAATTTGAAGCAGATTGGACTGGCGCTCCACAACTATCACGACACCTACAATCGCCTGCCAATGGGTACGTTTCATCGTGATCGCTGGGGATGGCAGCCGCGCATCTTGGGATTCATGGAACAAAACACGATTTTCGATCGTTTGAACTTCAGCATTCAGGCCTGGGAAGGGGACAACTTCGCACTGATCAAGCCGATCCAGCCGCAATTTCTTTGCCCATCGGATGCGCTGAGCGATCTCATACTTGAAGAAGAGGGCTTTGCTGCGCCAACGTGGATCATCTCTCAATCCGATTATGGTGTTTGCATCGGAGACTATAAGAATGCGACAGGCATTGGCCAAACGCCCGACTTCGGCAATGTCGGTTTTGGGCCCGGTAACACGCCGAACGAAGTCCGCGGCATGATGGGCCGCTGGGGCTGGGGCGCCAAATTCCGTGACGTCGTCGATGGGCTAAGCAACACACTGATGTTGGGAGAGGTGATTGGTGCGCTGTGTATCACCCAAAACTTTGGGACGCAGTGCTGGGGAACAACGGCCCATCCGATCAACCACATGACAGCTTCGCTCATGGCGAATCGTCCCACTCAAGCCAACCCGCGTTGGGACGAGTCGATTGGTTTTCGCAGTTTCCATCCCGGCGGCGCCCAGTTCGCTATGGGCGATGGTTCGATTCGATTTCTCACCGAGAACCTCGACGGCGTCGTCTATCGCAGCCTCGGCTCGCGCATGGGCGGGGAAGTGGTCCAACTGCCGTAAATACTGCCATAGCCGATTGGCTTCTCTCTTTGGGTGCTCCTCATGTGGTTGTACAATTGTTTGACTTGGCTCGCGGTCGGCAGCGTGGCTCTGATCGGTTGCAACCGTCCGGAACGAGTACCGCTAGGCAAGGTTACCGGGACGGTTTCTCATAAAGGACAACCGATCTCCGAAGGAGCCATTATCTTTGAAGTTCCGGGCGCTCGATCTGCTTATGGCAAAATCATCAACGGTGAAATTGCCGAAGTCACTACCTATGAGGTTGGAGACGGTGTGCCGGTAGGCACCGCTAAAATTGCTGTGTTCGCGACGGCAGCACCGGCTGCGGCGCCCAGTCCAGCGGCGGACGCTTCGTCCGATCCAGGAGCGGCCGGCCCCGTGAGTGCTTCGTACATGAGCGGCGGAACCTCCCTGCTACCAGCGAAGTTCAATGATCCGGCTACGAGTGGGCTGGAGGCACCCATCACTGCGGGCGACAACACGTTGAAGCTCGAGATCGCCGACTGACAGCGTTAACGGCCGAACCTCAGGTCATGCCTCCCAGAATCCTGACGAGATGCCTCTGGGTGCCCGCTGGAGCAGCCGGATCGCCTCCCGCTAATCAATTCGTTTGCGGAGCTGCTTCTTGACGAGCCAGTGTGATCAGCATCAGATCCGGCAGATCCTTCGCGCCGACCTGCCGCAGCATGTTAACCGCCTGCGCCATGGTGTAATGCGCATGGGTGCAGAGATGCAGCAGCACATCCGCGCGCCTCGTAACGTGGCGCTTGCCGGCACCGGAACTGGTGCTCTGCTTGGAAACCAGCTCATCGAGTGAGTCGGCAGTCAGCGATTGTAAGTAATCAGCCCACCGCTGCGATAATTCACTCCACCGGGATTTCAGTTCCTCATAAGAAGTGATTGGGCCCTCACCGAGTTGATTTCCCGGCAGCTTCCCGGGTAGGTCGCCGGGCAACAACGGCGCTTCGTTGCCCAGCAACGCTTCCAGCCACACATATTCGGCGGCATAGAGGTGCAGCAGCGAGCGCCAAAGCGAACCTTGTCCGATGGACACCGGCTGTCGCAGTTGTTCGTCGCTGAGCGAGTCACAGGCCGCAAGCAATTTTTGAGTGGCCCAGAAGCGATGTTCGTGGAGCCGGCGAATCACTTCAACTGCATCCATCGGTGCGATTTCTCAGGGGTATGGTTTTCAGGAATGAGCGCGAGTCCGGCGTTGCCCACGCGCGCCTGAAGCGAGCTACATCTGGGAGCGGACGATGAACCCGATCACGGCGCCGATGAAGAGGCTGATCGGAACCGCAATCGCTAACACCACGGCAATCAACAGCGCAGGTGACTGCCGGTCGCCGCGCGGTGGATCGGTACCAAACGGGCCAGCAGGCGAACTGAGCGAGCCGTTGCCGATGCTGCCACCGGACCGCGAGCTGTCGGCGGAGAGCTGCGAGAGGGAATCCCTGCTAGGAGGATCCGGAACAGCAAGCGTAGGTTCGGCCGGCGGTGGCGCCGGCATCCACGGGCTGTGCCCCGGCGTCACCGGCACCGTCTGCGTATCGCCATCACACCAGGGCAGCAACCGCTCGGCGACTACCGCCGCGGAGTTGATCCGCCGCTGCGGATCCTTCTCCATCATGTCAGCGATCAGTTCGACGAACTCATCTGCCAGTTCCGGTGCAAACCGCCGCGGGTGCCAAGGGGTTTCTTCGAGGTGCCGGCGGCACTTGCTCCGCGAGTCACCACCGGGATAGGGCACCTTACCGGTAACAGCGTAATACAACGTGCAGCCGAGCGAATAGATATCGCTGGCTGGCGTCACGAACAGCGGATTGCGAATCTGCTCGGGTGACAAGTAGTCAGCCGTGCCGACGATCTTGCCGGCCCGCGGGTCATCATCTTGCCCCATCGACCAAGTTGCCAAACCCACATCGGAAACTTTGGCTTGCCCCTCGGGTGTGACCAAGATATTGCCCGGTTTGACATCGCGATGGATCAGTCCCAGACCGTGCGCGTAGTGCAACCCGAGCGCAGCCTGGCGAATAATCCCGGCCGCTCGGTTCATCGACAGCGGACCGTGCTGCCGGACCATCCGCCGGAGATCCGTGCCCGGCACGAACTCGGTGACGAGATAATGGACGTTGCCATCGTGACCGGCGTCAAACGCTCGCACCAAGTACGGACAATCCAGCCCTGCCTGCAGGCGGATCTCGCGGAGAAAACTCGTCCGCGACTCGGGCGTCGATTTTTCAAGCGGCAGCACTTTCACGGCCGACGGACGCCCCATGACGGTGTGCACGGCCTTAAAAACCTGGCCCATACCGCCCTGGGCGATCCAGTCGGTGATCTGGTAGGGACCGAGCGTCAGTTTCCCGCGGCCGGCTTGAAGCTGCTGGGCCTGGTAAGCCGTCACGATTTGATGGCGGACAAAGTACTCGCCCAAGGCGCCTGCGTCCTCGCCGACCGCCTGCACCGCCTGTTGCCACTGCGCGGGCGTGATTAGGCCACTGCGCAAGGCCGCATCACGGAATAGCACCAAGGGCGAAGGTCCACTCAAAATCGTCTCGTTCAGCCTTTCAGGGTTACTCGGAGCCGTACCGCTTCGTGCCCGGCCAGGCTCACCTGCACGATGTCGCCTTCGTGGGTCAACGCTTGGTACGGCCCTTCGGGTTTGCCGGTTTCCCGCTCGGCCGCCACCACGTCCCGGCAAAACCGCACTTTTACCTTCCGCGAATCGCTGCGTGTGGTGATGACCAACAGCGACAGTTGCAGCGGATCGGCCGAGTCGATCTGGAAATCGGTCAAGAGCACATCCGGCGTCGCGCAGGCCACCAGCCAGCCAACCGGATTAGCTGGCACGGACTGCAGCGCCAAGCTCGGCGGTGGACAGGCGGCGGCTCGCAGGGCAGAGAGCGGTTCGCGCACATCGAAACCAACCAGCATCTTGAACTGCGTCTGCGTCTCACCGCGGACGATCAACAGTGAATCGATGAACCGATCACCGACGCGTTGATGAGCCGGCCGGCCGTCGGCGTACAGCAACGTCTGGTAGTCGACTTCGTCGATCACCACCCCGCCGGGAGAGTCGAGCTGCTTGTCGCTGCTGGCCCGGTGCAACATGTCGCGCAGCGGCACCAGCAGTGACGAAGTATCCGATGCGACGGCGCTTCGCACCGCAAAGTATGAGCGCCAGGGATCAGAGCCGAACTCCACACCGGCGTGCGGTTTCAGCGTGATGTTGACTTCCAGCCAGCGGGATCCGCGGGTCAAGCGATAGAGGATCGCGAAGTCGGCAACCGCCTGTCCAGCCGCGCTGAGCAGCTGTCCTTGCGTGCGGACTTCGCCAACGGCCTCATCGCCGCGGAGAACCTCGAGCGACGAAGCGACCATCTGCCCACCGGCTTCTAGATCCGCGGCTGATCCGGAGGCATACGCCAAACGCAATGAATAGCGGTTGTTGCGACTGCCGCTATACACCCCAGAGATGCCGCCGTTGATGTTCGACAACTCGATTTCCATGAACTCATTGGCCATCCGAGTGCCGGATGCCAGGCGGCGACGCTTCTTGAACCACGACCGCCGCGGCGGACGACCGCTGCCATCGAGAAACAGAAAGCCGCCACCGGGGACATCGACCGTCGCCTCACAGCGACCAGCAGATCGAGGCGACCAGCCAAACACCTGCTGCTTGACCGCTGCGGTCTCGGCCAACACCCCCCCGCGGAGTGCCACTTGCGTCCGCAGACTGACGGCGTGCGGATTCACCAACAACAGCTTGTCTGCCGGACTGGCGGTTCGAGCCGCCGGATCAGCGCCCGTTGCCGCGGGACTCGTTGCCGGCGCGGACGAGTTTGCCGGGACGCCTCCCAGCGCCGTGCACAGGCGACGCATCGCGTCTTCCAGCGCCGAGGCAGAATCCTCGGCGGCGACCGAACCGCGAGTCGCCGCTGATGCCGGTGAGATCAGTCCAGCCATGGCACCGATGACACCGGCCGCTTCGGCACGGGTTGCGCTGCGATATGCCGCTGCGGCGGAGGACAGCGGATCGCTGAGCCCCGCATCGACGCAGCGCTGCAGCCAGTTGGCCGAGCCCTGATCGGCGCGGCCACGGTAGTGATGAAACGGCCGTTCGCCATCGCGAAAGTAGTCGTCGATCTTCCAGAACCGCCCCAGCGCTAGGCCCCACGACGCTGCCCGCTTCAGATCGCGGTACGCATCGCTCTGCGCGTCAGGCCAGTGAACCAACAGCGCCGTGGCAATCTCGCCGCTGTCGATCGATTGCCCCAGGTCTGGCCCCAGGGCAAGAAACCCGTGGGACTGGGATGCATCAATCGGCCGCGCGACCAGGACATCTAGCTCTGGCGGACCGGACTGCCAAATCAACTTGGACTCTTCTCGCCAACCTGTTCCGGCGGCCAGGTCGATCGGAATGGCGCCGACATAACCGTTGCGGGCCAATAGCGGACCAATGTCACCAGGTGTCTCACCGGCGGATCGGGCGTACACGTCGCAGCGTCCACCGAGGTGCTGCGTCATCTCTTGCCGGGCCGCAGCGATCGCCTGCTCGGCGCCGACTGCTGACAGATGATGCAGATTGACCTCGGGTCGTGGTCCGCCGCCCGCGATTCCGACCTTCTGCTCATCGATCAACTGTCGCAGCCGCATGCAGCCGGGGGAATCACTGGCGGCGATTTCACCGGCGAGAGCCGGATCGATCAAGAAGTTGAGCGGCGGCTCGCCCGGCTGCTCCACGGCCTGCAGCGCCCGCTGCAGCGAGACGCCGAGGGTCGTCGATGCCAGCAGCGTCAGGTCGACCAGGTTCGGATCACTGGAGAAGTAGTGATCGCGTTCTTCGGCCAAGCAATCAAACGCATCATGCAGCGCCGCGGTTGCTGTCTCGCCGTCGCCTTGAACAAACGCCGTCGCTGCGGCCACCGCACGACCGCCGAAATAGATCTCATCGAGGTTGCTGGTGTACCGCAACCGCCGCGTCATCAGTTGGACTTGGAGCCACGCGTAGCCCAGGGCGAAGAAGTCGCCGGGGTCAAGCGTCCGCTCCGGCCCCGGGCACTCCGCCTGCATCACAGCCGAATCGATGGCCAGCCGCGCTTGCATCTGAGTCAGGAAGTCACCACGGGAGTTGCCGTAGAACACTTCACACCCGTCGGTTGCCTGCGTGTCGCTGTCAAACCGACTGGGGAGCCGCTTGCGCGAGACCTCGGGGACGAGCACCACACTCCGCTGAAGCACCGGTGGCATCGTATCGGCTCGTGCCCACTGCGGAATCTTCCCGCTGGCAGCCAGCCACTGGGGGTGCCAAGCCGCGGTCCAACCGCCGAGCAACCCACAGGCATGCTCCTCAGCGAGCTTCTTGGGGAAGTCCTCGAGGGTGTTACAAGGGATCAAAACGATACATTCGTCAAACATGTCGAAGCGGGCCGCAATGAAGTGTGATCAGGAGTTGAAAATTTGACGGATCGTCTTGCTCGGCGATAAACTATACTGTTGGTCCGAGGAGGGGAATGTCGTGGGACATCCTAATCCATCCGTTGACCGACGTTACTTGTCACACACAGTTTGATCACCCATTGGTTCATACGATCGGCCTCGTCACGGCTGGTCGCCCCGGCAGTCGGCGCCCCTAGGCCAGGCCCAGTCCAACAGGGACCAGGTCCAATAGGGAGCGAAACCGGTGAAGCTGGGTTCCGGTGGATCATGACTTCGGTTGACTGGAGCTTCGGGCAGCCAGCCCGGCACCAGCGGATCGGCGTCACTTTTCTCGGTCGCATCGCCACAACCACTCATTTTCGGCAGTTTTATGGCAAGCAGTAACGGTGTCTGGGGCATCGAAATCGGACAGGCTGCACTCAAGGCGTTGCGCTGTCACTTGGACGGCGACACCATCGTGGCCGATGCGTTTGATTACATCGAATACCCCAAGATGCTCAGCCAACCCGAGGCCGAACCGGCTGAACTGGTCGCTGAGGCGTTGGAGAAGTTCAAAGAGCGAAACGATTCGCGGAACTTCAAGATCTGCATGAGCGTGCCGGGCCAGAGCGGGTTGGCGAAGTTCTTCAAGCCACCACCGGTCGAAGTCAAAAAGCTCGCCGACCTAGTGCGATACGAAGCCCGGCAGCAGATCCCGTTCGATCTGGATGACGTCGTCTGGGATTACCAGATGATGCCCGGCAGCACCGTGGAAGACGGCTACGCGTTGGAGAGCGAGGTCGGTCTGTTCGCGATGAAACGCGAGATGGTCGCTCGTCAGCTGCAGCCGCTGGACCGCAGCGGCGTGGAGGTCGATCTGATTCAGATGGCCCCGCTGGCGATCTACAACATGCTGGCCTATGACCGCATGCACGAACGGATCGAAAACGAAACGTTCAACGTCGACAGCCCGCCAACTTCGACCGTGCTGCTGTCGATCGGCACCGACTCCTCGGACCTGATCATCACCAACGGGTTCCGGATTTGGCAGCGAAGTATGCCGCTGGGCGGTAACCACTTCACGCGGCAGTTGACGAAGGACTTGAAGCTGACCTTCGCCAAAGCCGAACACCTGAAGCGCAATGCGCGTGAGGCGGTCGATCCGAAGTTGGTCTTCCAAACGATGCGGCCCGTGTTCAACGACATGGTCACCGAGATCCAGCGGTCGATCGGGTTCTTCCGCAGCCTCAACAAAAAGGCGGAGATCACCGAACTGCTGATCGCCGGCAATACGGTCAAGATGCCCGGTTTGGCCGGCTACATCGGCAAGAACCTGGGCCTCGAAGTACACGTCCTGGATCGCTTCAATCGCCTCAGCGGAGACGATGTGCTGAGCGTCCCGGCGTTCCGC
>CALELC010000264.1 GCA_937904535.1 uncultured Planctomycetaceae bacterium | reverse complement strand
GATGCACATCGATCGCCAGCAGGGTCAGCGACGATCGGGCCGCATCATACGCCAATAAGAATGCCCGCTCGCCGGCGATCGCGACCGAACCAACGTCGACGCTGCCCAGCGGATACCGCCACGCATAATCGTCATCTGACCATTGAGCAGGCAAACTGCCGGACGTCTTGCCAACTCCGCCCGGACCGTGAAACCCCGGCCAATCCTCCGCCGTCACCGCCGCTCGGCCAATCGCCCCCAGAATGAGTCCGAGGACCAGGAAAGTCGCTACAGCACGCCGCGCAAGCGGATTGAATTGCATCATCGGTCGGTGAAGGCGGGCAGGAGAGGAAGTGGTTCCGGCCCCCATAGATTAGCAAGACAGCGGCGGTCTTGCACAACGGCCGGAGCGAATGAGGGCATTCACCCGCAACATCTCCAGCACGGCGGCAGCAGCCTCGGTGCCCTTGTTGCCGAGTTCACCTCCCGTCCGGGCACGGACTTGCTCGACCGTATTGCAGGTCAAAAGCCCCAGGCCCACCGGCTTGCCGTATTCGGTTCCCAGCTGCATCAGTTCCAAGCTCACCGCGCGGTTGATGTGCTCATCGTGCGTGGTTTCACCACGGATCACCACGCCGATGGCCACCGCCCCCAACGAGTGCGGAAGTTGCAGCGCCGTCTGCACCGCCAGCGGCAGTTCCCATGCTCCCGGAACCCGCACCACATGAATCAGTTCCCGACTCACCCCGGCCTGAACCATCGCCTCGATCGCGGCGGCGGTCATTGAGTCACAGGCCTCGGCGTGATACCGCGAGGCGACCACAAATAGATGGCCCGGCGGGATCGGTCCGCTCAATCCGGTCAGTTGTTCACCAATCGGCGACCCGTCATGGCTCGTCATCGGTTCGGAAATGGATTCCGCAGGCTTCATCGGGGCTCCTTCAGACTCATCAGAAACTCGGCGTTGTTTTGGGTTTTACGAAGTTGACTCAACAGCGACTGCATCGCTTCAACGGGCGACATCTCTGCGAGTGCTGCGCGGACGAGCGAGGTACGGCGATACTCTTCCGGGTCCATCAACATTTCTTCGCGGCGGGTCCCGCTGCGGCTCAAATCGATCGCCGGCCAGATGCGTCGCTCCACCAGCGTGCGATCGAGCACAATCTCCAGATTGCCGGTCCCCTTAAACTCTTCAAAAATCACATCGTCCAGTCGGCTGCCGGTATCGACCAGCGCGGTGGCGATGATCGTCAGCGACCCGCCTTCCTCGACCTTTCGCGCTGAGCCAAATAGGGCCTTCGGTTTCTGCAGCGCACCAGCATCCAGACCGCCCGAGAGCAATTTCCCCGTCGTCTCGCCGTCACTGTTGTGAGCCCGCGCTAGTCGCGTAATCGAGTCGAGGAAGATAACCGCGTCGACACCCGATTCGACCATCCGCTTCGCCTTTTCGATCACCATTTGCGCCACTTGAATGTGTCGCAACGCCGGCTCATCAAAGGTACTGCTGATGACCTCACACTGTGGCCCGCGAACCTCGCGTTCCATGTCGGTCACCTCTTCGGGCCGCTCATCGATCAGCAGCACGAACACGTAGGCTTCGGGAAAGTTCTTCAGCACCGCTCGCGCCATCTGCTGCATCAGCACGGTCTTGCCGGCACGCGGCGGACTCACGATCAATCCGCGCTGGCCGAAGCCGAGCGGCGTCAGCAAGTCGACCACCCGCGTGCTCATTTCGTCCGAGCGGTGCTCGAGCACCAGACGCGTGTTCGGGTGCAGTGGTGTCAGTTCATCAAATGGTTTGACGCGCGACCGTGTGCTCGGCTCCTGGCGATTGATCGCCTCGACACGCAGCAAGGCAAAGTAGCGTTCGTTCTCTTTGGGCGGCCGGATTTGACCCGCTACGTGACTGCCCGTTTGCAATCCGAACCGCCGGATCTGGCTAGGCGAGACATAGATGTCGTCGGGGCATGACAGGTAGTGATATTGAGCGCTGCGGAGGAACCCAAATCCATCGGGCAATATCTCCAGCGTGCCTTCGCCGTACATCAGCCCGTTGGCCTTCATGCGCGATTTCAACACGCTGAAGATCAATTCCTGCTTGCTGATCCCCTCTAGGTCGGTAAGCCCTTCCTGGCGAGCCAGTTCCATCAATTCCTCATAGCTCATTTGCTGCAACCGCGCAACATTGAGCGTCGAGTGGTCTTCGGTCGCTGTCGGGATGCCGACGCGCTCCCCAGCGCGGTTTGCCTCGCTGACGATTTCCTCGGGCAACGAGAGCGGATCGCGTTCTTCGTCGAGTTCGCGGATTCGCTGAGCGACTTCGGCATCCGGATGACGTGCCGGTGCATTGGCGGAACCATTCGCGCCAATACGGCTCGCTAAAGGGCGACGGTTTCGAAAATCGTCACGCGTGCGGCGGGGATGATTGGATTGCATGGAAGCCCTGGATCGGCAGCGATCGCTTGGGAGCGACTAGGAAGGGGTGGGATGAAAAGGTTGCCGAACGGCAAATCTTCAAACGGCGTGATTCGATGAGGTGGAGGCACTCGCTGCTGGCCAGAATGGAGGCCAGAGGGCGAAATGCCGCGAGCGATCAAACGTTTTTGGTAGGCAGGAGATCGAAGTTCAAGAACACAGAAAAGGCGACGGGAGCCGGATTACAGGAGCCTAACCGCGAGATACAGCGCCGAGCAATCGCTCTCGGCAATGACTCGTCGCGGTGCCGGAATGTTCGCGCTGCATGAGCTCACGCCATGCCGTTACGACTTGCTCTCTCAACTGCTCCAGCGTTGTGTGGTTGGCGATCAGACGTGTCGCTTGCCGGCGTTTTTCTGCGGGGTGCATCTGTCGTGCCGTCCGCTGATCAAGCATCTCAATGGTCCAGCCGCGCTTGGCCGCGGCCGCCTGTCGAATCGTATCGGCCGTATCGACGTACCAGATCTCATCGCACCACAAGTCCCACTGGCTTTCCAGCAGCAATGGCACATCGAGCGCCACAGCTGCCGCCTCGGATTGCAGCGCAGCAGCAATTTCTTGAATCATCATCGTCCTTGTCGGTGGGTGAACCACCGACTCCAGATATCTTAGCGCTGCTCGAGCCGAAGCGTCATCCCCGAATACCAGCGTCCCCAGGCGCGGGCGGTCGATTTTCCCATCTGACTGCAAGATTGTGGTGCCAAATCGCCTTACGAGTTGGCCCTGAACTTCTGCGACATCTAGCACCCGATGCGCAATTCGATCGGCATTGATCCACACCGCTCCGAGTTGCTGCAGGCACTCGGCGACGGTCGATTTTCCCCCCGCTGGCACGCTGCAGATCCCAATGACGATCATCGGTGCTTCACTTATCCCTGCGTCCGACTATAGAGAAACGCGTTACAGCTCGGGCAGCGCACCAATTGCGACAGCATGATCCGGCTGAGGAGCTGCGTGGTCAGCGTCTGGTAGCAGCCACCGCAGGTGCCCCCTTCGACCGGCGCAAGCGCCTCTTCCCCGCGCGCTCCAATCAAACGATCGTAGTCCGCGCGCGCGGCCGTGGGAATCAAACTTTCAGCCTCCTCGCGTTCTGCCTCCACCGCCGCCAAATCCGATCGCAAGCGAGCAACCTGTTCATGCACCCCTTGAGCCCGCGTCTCCTGCTCGCCGATGCGATCGTTCAACTCTTGTTGATGCCGCTCGCGATCCAGCTCCAGCGCATCGATCCGCTCCAGAGCGTCGAGGATCTCGTCACTCAAAACGCTGTTGGCCTGCTCATCCGCGGCGATCTGTTCCCGCAGCAAGTCGTATTCGCGATTGCTCGCAGCGGCATTCAATTTTCCTCGCAACGAATGCAGCCGATCCTCGCGCTCCTTCAATTGCAACTGCTTTTGATCAGCCAACAGCTTAGCGCGTTTTATCGTTTCCACGGTGTTCGCTAGCTCCTGACGAGCCTTTTGAACCATCGCTTCGCCGGCCGCGATTTGCCGGGGGCCGCGATCGATTTGGCTTTGCAAATCGGTCCGCTGGCGGTGGATCCGATGCAATCGCTGCAGGAGCTCGGCCGAAATTTCGATCACCGGTTCAGACTTGGCCATGTCGAGGGTCTTGGGGTCGGGCGGGAGGAAAAGCAGTGGACCGCGAGGTACGCCTGGCGACCTCCAGCGGCCGCGATCGGTCGCTCGACCAAGCGGCAGACGTGTCGGGACGCGGAATCTCCGCGCTGCTAGCGATCACCTCGTTCTTTGCTCACAACATCGAGCGCCACGCGGCGCCCGTCAAGCGGGCGGTGCAGACCTCGCACTCCGCTCATCCCACCCCAAAGGCCGTGGTGAGGGCGGCTGTCGAGCGTTATAGTTGCGCCGCAGCGGCGGACTCACCGCCAGCGCCGATTCCCCCTTATCCCCTTCGCGCCACGCTGCCCTCCGGCGTCCCCGCCTC
>CALELC010000263.1 GCA_937904535.1 uncultured Planctomycetaceae bacterium | reverse complement strand
GATGATCGCAGACGTAAGCGAGTGAGCGCACCAGTGCCTTGACGGCGGCTGGCGTAGCAGTCGGTTGCAGCACCAGCCGCAGCCGCTTGCCTGCGTCAAAGACATCCAGTTCTGCAACTTCGACCGCCGGTTCTTGCCCCTCCAGACCGGCCGCGGGTGACAGACGAATCAGCCCTGCAACCTGCTGCAATCCATACGCGGCCGCCAAAACGGGATCGAACTGCAAGGCGCCAGCGGATGGCGACGAACTTGCCGACAACTCCAGTTCAATCTGCCAACCACCGAATTCGTGATAAGTCCCATGCTTGAAGTCCGCGTGCTGGAACAACGGAATCGTGCGATCGTCCAATCGGCTGCGAATGAGGTGCGAACCAATGGCAAAGGCTGGCGGGATATCAATGCTTTTCCAGAGCAGCGCTTGGCCATCGCGGCCGACCGACAGCAGTTGTTTGCCGTTCGGCGAAAACTCGACGGCTGTGACCTCGCGTTGATGGACGGCCAAACTAAGCAGTTCATGCCCTTTGCTGGCGGTGGAATGCGCATACGGGCTGCTGTCCCAGAGCTTGATCGTGTTGTCCTGGCTGCCGGTCAATGCCCGCCAGCCATCGGGTGAAAAGGCCACCGAGTTGATTGCTGCGGAGTGGCCCACTAGGTGCGTGAGCTGCGTTCCCTGAACGACATCCCACAGGATCGCCCGATTGTCGCTGCCGCCACTGATCAAACGCTCGGAGTCGGCCGAAAAGCTGAGGCAGCGCACGGCGCCGCGATGGCCGCTGAGCACCGTTTGCAAAGTGCCATCATTTAAGTCCCAGATGCGAATCGTCTGATCCTCCGAGCCGGTCGCGATCCAGCGTCCATCGGGTGAAATGCTCAGCGCCTGAATCGGCCCGGTGTGACCGCGGAGAGTGCGCGTCGCCTGCCAACCGTTGTGATCGTCCCTTTGCCAAATCACGGCCTGGGAGTCATCGCCGACAGAGACCAGCACGGAATCATCGGGGTGAGGAGCAAATTTGGCGACGCGAATCGTACCGGTGTGTTCGCCAATCAACTTGACTTCAGCCGTCCAGGATTCGCTGTCACCCTGCCGCCGCCACAGTTTGATCGAGCGATCCGATCCGGTGGTCACCACACGCTTGCCGCTGGGTGAGTAGTCGACCGACAGGATCGCCCCGTGAGGACGGTAGCTCATCAGTTCGCGACCCTGAGACTGGTCCCAGAAGCGTGCCCCATCGCCACCCACCGCCAGAATCCGTTGGGCTGCCGCCTGGGCATATACTGCTGAAAACACGATCCCTGCCCGCAGGTCACGCTCATTGATGGGGCCGAATTGACCGGTGGTTAAATCCCACTGTTGAATCTCATAGCGCGATGACCGCGTGTCAAAAGTCGCCACGAGCGCTTGCGCTTGATCGGGCGAAAACATGATCGAGTTGATGGCGATCGTGCCTGGGCTGAGGTCGACCTGAGTGTCGCGCGATGAATCATCGGGATAACGCGCAAGTAGCTGCCGATTGGCAAGGTCCCAGTGATACAGATGCTGGCCGCCGCGACCGTCCGCCGCCACGCTCAGCGCCGCCGTCCCATCGGCGGAAACATCTAACAGAGAAACCGCATCGGCATGTCGCAGCCGGCGCCCCGCCATTTCTTTACCGGAGGCCACATCCCAAAAGGCGATCGAACCGTCAGCGCTGGCGGTTACCAATACCTGACCCTCGTTGAGCCATTGCAGCGCCGTGATCGCGTGATCGTGGGCGCGAAAGTTTTGTCGAGGTTCCGATTCGGCAAGCGGCCACAGCCAACACATGCCCGCGCTGTCGCCGGTGGCGATCAATCTCCCATCCGGAGAGAAATCGATCGCAGTTACATCCGGCAATTGCTTTTGCAATTCCGCGCGGTCTGCTTTGGGATACTGGCGAATCAGCTCTTCCAGCCGTCCCGTTTCCAGAATCCGCAATTGCTCACCTGTCTGCGTGTCCCAGACCTGCGCGACCTTGCCTTCGTCGCTACCGGTAACGATCTGTGTTCCGTCAGGGGAAAGTGCCAGCAGTCCTCGCCGACCTGTGCCGCGGACATTCCAAATCTCGGTCCCATGGCGAACGTCCCATAGCCGCAGCGTGTCGTCGCCAGCGATCGTGATCAGCCGTTCGCCACCCGGCAGAAACACCGCTGTGCTGGCGAGAAAGTCGTGCCCTTCCTCCAATCGCCCCTGAGGAGCACCAGACTCGGCGTCCCAAATGCCAGCGGTTCCATCGTCCAGTGCCACAGCCACCGTGCGACCGTCAGGGGCATAGGTGGCATGCAAAATCGGTCGTTCGATCTCCGCGAGGCTTCCGATTTCCTGATACTGCGACGTGCGCCAGAGTTTGACCTTATGGTCATAAGAGGCGGAGATCACTGTATCTGAATCTAAAAAGGCACAACCGCTCACCCAGCCGCCGTGTCCACGCAGCGTTTTGCACCGATCATTTGCGAGCTCTTCGGCATCGCCAGGCCGGAACCGCTGCGACGCCAGCGGTTCGCCCGTTGGCAGAATCGGTTGCTCCCAGATCCTCAGCGTGTTGTCGCGTGCAGCGCTGACGAGTCGCTGACCGTCGTCAGAGAATTGGACATCTCGGATACTGGCGGTATGGCCGATCAGCTCACGAAAAGCCGGTTGCGATTGCAGGGTAGGCTCCCCGCGCAAGCGATCGACAACTTCGGCAACCAACGTTGATTCCACGGGTTCATAACGATCTGCCTTCCAGATCAAGATCCGCTTGTCATAACCTCCTGATGCAATCCAAGCTCCGTCGGCAGAGAAGGTTGCGCAGAACACCGGTTCGTCGTGCTCTCGAAATCGCTGCAACTCCTGACCGGTTTCGACACTCCAGATGCGCGCTGTGAAATCTTCACTGGCTGTCACCAGGCGATCCCCCTGGCGTGAAAACCGTACGGATCCAACGGCGGCCGTGTGTCCCACCACTGTTCGCAACGGTTGCTCGGAGTCGAGTGTCCACAGCTTCACCGTGCGATCCGCGGATGATGACGCCAGGAGCGGTGGTTCGGCCAGGGGCGAAAAATCGACGGACAGAACTTCGCCGCGGTGTCCGTGAAGCTCCTGTGGTTTGAGCTCCAGATGATCGAGCTGATAGACACGGATCACGCCATCTTTGCCCGCAGCTGCTAACCACTCGCCGCGGGGCGAGAAGGCAACATGGTTGATTGACGTCTCGTGGGGAATGACCGTCAGAGGAGCCCAAGCCGTTTGAGGTTGATTGGGATCCCGCTGCCACAGATGGATGTTGCCGGACAAGGTCGCGGCCGCAATTCGGTCTCGTGAAGGTGACACGGAAACGGCCAATGCTTCGGATTCAGTCGTCAAGGTGTCGACGGCAGCTCCGGCAGGCGACTGAGGATCGCCGCCGAAGCTCAAATACATTTGACGGCCCCACTCCCAATGCCGTAGCGACGCCTGTTCTGGATGCGACTGTTGCTCTAAGAGAATGGCACGCGCATCGTCAAAGGCGTGGTTAGCAATGCTGCTGACCGCCAGTGCGATGGCGGAGCTATAAGAGGCTTCGCCAGCCCTGCGAAGCGCTGCCGCCGCTTCGGCGCGAGCCGCGTCGGATTTCTTCTGAGCCTCCAGGGCCGATTGAGCAGCAGCGGCCGCTCTGCTCGCCTGAGTCTTCGCATCTTTTTCGGCCCGTAATGCAACCGACCGCTGCTCACTGGCCCATTTAGCTTGATTATTAGCTCTGATAGCATTCTCATTCGCTTCGACTTGGGCCGCTACTGCTTCGAGTTTAGCGTCATTGATTTTGACGAACCCGTAGGTCCCGCCGATAAAAATCGCTAGTACCAGTGCTGCGGCAATGTAGCGAAAGGCCTGCAATCGGTGTTGGCGAGTGTCGCGCTCACGCTGTGCTGCTGCGACACGAGTGAGCAGCGGAACGTGCTCGAGATGCTCCTGATCCAACAACGAGCTCGCTAGGTCGAGGTCACCTTTGGCGAGCGCCGCGGCAGCGTATTCAGCGCGCGCCGAGACCCAGGCCTCGCTCGCCTGCAGGTTGTGAGGCCAGAGGTCGATCGCTTTCTGAAAACCAAAAACCGCAGCTGCAAAATCCTCATAAGAGTTGGTCTGACGTGCCCGTTCCAGATCCTTGCGGGATTGTTCGCCCAGCAGCACGCTTTCCGAATGCGACTGATAGGCCCTGATCGCATCTTGCAATTCTTTGACCGACGCATAGCGGTCTTTGGGGAGCGTCGACATCGCTTTCAACGCGATGTCGATCAACTCGCCTTTGGCATCGGTCGGCTGAATCTCGTTTTTGGCAGCAGCGTGCAGACACTCCATCACCGTGCCGGCATGATGCGGTGGCTTGCCGGTCACGATTTGGTAAAGGATCGCCCCGAGCAGGTAAATGTCGGCTGCCGGCCCGATGGTGGGCAAAGGACCGGTCGCCATCTCCGGTGCCATATAAGCCGGTGTGCCACCCAGGCCGCTGGCGAGAACGACGCTATTGCGTTTCGCGAATTGTTCGGTGCAGAGCGCGATCCCCCAGTCCGTTAACAGCACTTCACCAAAGTCCCCAAGCATGACGTTCTCGGGCTTGAGGTCGCGATGCACCACTCCTCGCGAGTGCGCTAGCGCAACCGCATCGGCGGTGCGCATGAGAATATTGATATTGTCGTTTAACGGTGTGCGATGGATGACCTCCGACCACGGCGTTCCCTGGATCCGTTTCATGACATAGAACAACGATCCATCATTGGTTGTCCCCAAGTCATAGATGGGCACAATGTTGGGATGTTCCAGTTCGCCGGTGACCACCGCCTCGGACAAGAACTTTTGCCGTGAGGTGTGGTCGGTCGCCGCTCCTTCGCGAATCATCTTGAGGGCAACGGTACGATCAATCGACGCTTGCCGAGCGGCATGCACGACCCCTTCGCCGCCTCGGCCAATCACATGGAGCAATTCATAATCGCTTCGGCCGCCGCCGGAATCGGCGTTGCTGTCGCGAACCGCCCGGCGAGGAATTACCAAGCGTTCCTGGACGGTCAACTCCGTCGAGCGCGTTTTGATCGTCGAAGAAAGATTGCGTTCCTGTTCAACATGCCCCGCCCACTGCACCTCGATCGTTTGGGCTTTGTCGTCGGCAGCCAGTGCCGGTGGGGCAGCGGACTCGAGCGATACACTGGGGAGCGTTTCGGAAATCGAGGTCCCCGTATCGGCGGCCGCCGGCGGCGTATCGGCAGTGCCCAGCGATACGCTCGGTAGGGTTTGAGCGAGAGCGGTTGCCGAGTCGCCCGCCGCCGGTGTGATGGCGGCCGGAAAGGCGTCGGGAACCAGGGTTTGCAGATTTGCAATGGCTGCGTCGGGCGCGCGCCGTGGCTGCGGTGGGAGTGGATTCGCAAGCGGAGGCGGCAGCAGTTCTTCCTGGCGAGGTGCCGGCTCAAAGAATGCCGCCGCAGGCACCGCAGTCACCGACCAAGCAACCAGATTTCCACAGCGACGGCAACGTCCTCCGTCCAAGCCTTGTTCGCTGTAGTCCGCTCCACAACGCGAGCAGTTTAGCACGTTACTAGTTCCTCAGTTGAAGGACGCCCGCTTTGGTAATCAACCGGGTTTGCGGTCCCTGTGGATTATTGAACAACGATGGTTGCAGGCTTAATTCACCTGGCAACGCTTCACGCGAATCAGCCGGCAACTCGCTGGGCGGCTGTGAATCATTCAGTGTGCTCCCCTTATCCTCGAGCGAATCGAGCCCTTCCTCGAGGTCCAGCGTCCCAGCGGATTTTCCGCCGCGGATAATCACATCGGTGATGAGCTGAGCCACGCCGTCTTCACGAATCTGATAGAGCCGATAGCGGTCGTCGGGAAGCATCTCAAATAACTTCGGAAGATTCCGCAGATAATCATCGTCGATGCGGATATCAGCCAATTCACGGGTGTTGCCCTCTTCGTTGATCTGGACGACGATTCGCAGCACATAGTAACGCTCATACACCGCGAATGATTGAGTGGACGTTACGAGCGGTTGGGTTGAACGCGAAGAGTCCACAATCATGGTCGAGGAGGACGGTTCAACGATCAGCGGAGTGGGCTCGACCACACGTGACTCAGCCGCGGGCGGAAGCACGGGAGTAAATGAGATTGTCAGTCCGTTGGCGGGAACATTCAGTACCAGATCGGTTTGCGTGACGAGCGGATCGGTTCGATTGCCATCGGCAAAGAACACGATATCCGCCGGTCCGCCATTGCTCAGCGAATTGCTGGCCAGAACCGAAATCGGGATCGGAGCCGTCGGATCATGCGGATCAGGGTTGCTGGCATACTGATGCTGGATCATGAAAATTAATTCGCCACTGCCCTCACCCGCACGCTGGAGGAAGGTATAGCCTGAGTTTGATGAGGCTGAAGTGATGGTTTCCACCGAGTCGCCCCAATCGATGATCAGGCGGAAATGATATTCCTCAGGACCATTTGCCTCGCCGAAGGAGACACGCAGTGTGGTCCAGCCGTCAGGTGTGACTTGCACATCGGTGAAGAACGGAACATCGTCAGCGGTGACGGTCAATTCCGGTCTGACCGTGAAATATTGGGAAACAGGAGTACGAAACAGCACGACCCCCGGGCCGGTAATGATCACGTCGCCAGCAGCACTGCCTTCAATTCGGGCATCTGGACCACCGCTGTAGATCAGCAGAGTCGTGCCCATGTTTGGGTTCACAAATCGCAGGTGGCTGTGTGTCGAATTCAGGCTGATCTGGCCCTGCTCTGCCACCATGCCCCCTGCAATCACCAACTCCTGCGCCGCTTCCAAATCGATTGCGCCGTGACTAACAGTCGCCAAATTGACTTGCAGCTGACCGATGTCGCTGATGTGCAGATTGCCATCCTGGGTGATCGAGGCCAATAAGAAGTCGACGTTCGTGATCAGATTGATGCTGCTGCTGCTTAGCAGGATCAGGTCCGTGGTGGAAACATGCGTGTCGTCACCGATGCCGAGAATGCCACCGTCGTTGGCGGTCAATGCGACGGATCCAGGTGCGGTGATCGAGCCGATCTCGAGGCTCGCCGCCGTGATCGCTGCACTTCCGTCGTGAACGCTGGTTGTGACGACGGATAGGGCACCTTGATTGTCGATGGTGAGTGACCCACTGCCAGTGATTGTGGCGGTCAGAGTGTTCACATCGGTCAACAGAGCAATGTCGCCGGGTGCGGTCATCGTCAACAGATTCGCCCGCACGAGCGAAATGGCAGGATCGCCAGCCAGCGCGAGAATCGCGCCCGCTTGTGCGGTTAGTGTGATATCGCCACCGGATCCCGCAGTCACGATGCCGAGCCACATCGTGTTGCCGCTGACAAACTCGATCGAGCCGTTGTGGGTGACCAGGCGTTCGGCTGTGACGGCATCGGCAACCGTCATCAAGATGTCTCCTGTTTGGGTGACCTCGGCAGATACTTCTGTTGCCGTGGTCCACACATCCATTCCAGTACCAGTAATCACCTGCAAACTTGCGGCCTGGATTTCGGTCGTCGCTTGATTGAAGCCCCGCAGGGCTCCACCGGCTTCGATGGAAACTCTTCCGCCCACCTCGACATGATCAACTAGCACACTCCCTGAACCTCCGACGTGAATCACGAGCGAATTGGCCGAGAGATTAAGCGTCTTAAGTGTGCCGTGGACCACTAAGCTTTGAGTGCCAGCACCATCCTGATTGGCACGTAAGGAGATGGTTTGATCGCTGGCATCGATGTCTCCGCTGAATCGCAATTCGTTCTTGGCAGAGACCTGAATCGATCCGCCGGTCGAGAGCGATTCCGCAAACCACACCTGATCACCGATCAGCGACAATGAGCCGCCTAAGATGACCGGAGCTTGGAAGGTAACATCTCCATCGGCATCAACGTCCAGTGCTTGGGTGATATCGATTGCCGCCTGAAACAGAACATCTCCAGTGGCAGCAACTGTGAGGTCGCTCAATCCCTGCACGGCGGTTTCAAAAGTGACGTTCGCGCCGGCAACCGATAGATGATGAGCGAGGATATCAAAGCTTTGTAGCGTTACATCGGCATTGCTTAGCAACGAGACATCGCCATCGGGTACCACTAGATTGACCACGGTTAACGCACGGTTGGATTGCTCAAGATGAACATTCCCAGAGCCGCTCAGCGTCAAGTCGAGAGTGCTAACGCGGGTGTCTAAGTCAACTCCATGAACACTCGAAATGGTCAACGAATCCGCCGTAATATTCAGGAGGCCGCCGTTTCCATCAGTGATCGCTCCGGTTCGTGCGGTGAGCGCGACGGAACCTGTGGTCACAAGGCTGCCCATACTCAATGCATCCGCTGAGAGCGACACGTCACCACCTGCCACATGGATGCTCGAAATTTGCAGCGTGTCCGCCTCGACCAAACGGAGCGTACCCGACCCAGAGACCGTGCCGCTGAAAACATCAATATCGGTATGGAGGTCGATGCCGCTGGTTGCGGTCGCGGTTAACGAGTGAGCGCGTACGCTTGCTCCAGGCGGGCCATAGTCGACAATCTCTCCGCCAGCGGTGACCGACACTCCGCCGGCGCCGGCTTCGACGCTTGCCAGCAAGACATCTCCGGTCCCGCCGGCCCCGATTGTGATCGCGTTACTAGCGGCGCTCGTGGTCCGGATAAGGGTACCGAAGGCTTGCACAAAGCTTGCGTCGCCGGTTTGATCCTGATTGGCGAGTAAGGTGATCGTTGCCGCTCCTGCATCGATGTTCACGCCTACCAATAATTCATTCTGGGCTGAAATCCGAATCGCACCGCTCGTCACCACGTCCTGAGTCAGCGTCACTGCTTGACCACGAACATCCAGACCTCCGCCGAGGTTGATTGTTCCGTGGAAAGTTATGTCTCCTGTCGCATCCACCACCACGGAACCTGTTGTTGCTAACGCCGCTAAGAAATCGACGGTTCCGCTCGCGTTCACAGTGAGATCGTGCACATTAGCAACCGGCTGCTCAAACCGAATGTTGGTTGCGGTGAGCGCCAACTCGTGCGCTGGCAAGCTGAGCGATTGCAGTACTATTTCTGCGTCGCTCGTGAGCGCAGCATCGCCAGCAGACAGAGCTAAGTTCTTAACCGTCAGATTACGGTTGAACTGATCGATCTGCAGATCGCCCGCGGCTGTAATGGTGGCGTCGAGAGTTTGCACATCTGTCGACAACGCCATGCCACTGCGGCTGGTCAGGACCAGATCATTGGTGATCACGTTTACGGCATTACCCTGGATATCCAGGGCGGCGCCATTACTCAGGATCATGCCTCCGGCCTGCACGTGAACGCCGCCAGACTCCGCAAGGAGCGTGGCCAAGGAGGCATTCCCGCTACCACCGACGATGATTTGGATCGCATCGCTGGCAGCATTCGTGGTGCGAATGGTTGTGGCTGCGGCCTGGGTCAATCCTTGGTTACCGACGAGATCTTGATTAGCACGCACAACAATGGTTTGATTGCCGGCGTCGAGATCGCCACCCAAAACAATCGCGTTGTCGGCAGTAATCGAAACCGCTCCCCCGCTATGAATCTCTTGCAAATCGACGTTCGAGCCTAATAGGGTGAGCGTGCCACCGCTGTTGAGGGTGCCGCTCACTGTCAAGTCGCCGCCAGCATCGAATAAGACATCTCCAGCCAAATCGACCGCGGCAGCAAACTCAATGTCGGACGTGCCAGCCGTTCGAACCGTTAACTGAGAGTTCCAGCCGGCCACGTGCCCAATGTTGCCACTCAACTGCATGCGGTCGCTGGCGCCACCGCCAGTGGTCACGATCAATAGGTCGCCGGAGGAATCGATCGTCACGGGGCCCACATATCGTTGGCCGCCAGCCGTTCGCATGACGGAGCCGGTGAGCGTGATGCCTGTCTGAGCGGTGAACTGAGTCGCGCTGACAACTCCGACGGAGCCAAGGGTGCCAATGTTGGCAACTTCGATGGAGCGTGCTGTAACCTGCAGGCTGCCGAGCGCACCGTCTGACGCGCCGCCGATCGTACCGAGAAATGTGGCGTCGCCCGTCCCTGTAGAGACGGTCAAACCATGTTCATCGGAAGTCGCGATCCCGTTGCCGGTGCTGTTGAGCGAACCCGTGATTTGGAAATCGCCACCGCCCGTGTTCAAGACGGAGTCGCCAGCGACACGCAGATTGCCAATGGTCATCTGTTGATTCGCGGTCGTCACCGTGCCGTCGACGAACGTTGTGCTCGCGAGACTCGTCAGGCCGCCGCTAAAGTTCAATTCGTCGGCTCCGTCACCCAAAGTCACTCCGCCTGTGTTCGCAAATGTTACAGCGTTCGTGACATGAGTGGTGGTGCCTGTCAGACTCACGGAGTAATTGCGTGCGAACGTGGTCAGCGTGTTGACGGAGAGATTTCCTTGAAACGCAACCGCTCCGGTGGCTGAGGCAGCGTTTTGCTGGAGCGTCAGTTCATCAATGCCACTGAGCGTACCGGTAACCGTGGTCGTGCCCGCTCCTGAAATGAGTTGAAGATCATGACCTCCGCCAGTAACCGAATCCAATACCAGGTTTCCGCCAGCGGTTGAGAACACCGTATCGTGCTGCAAGACGACATTGCCGTGAATGCTTAATAGCGCGTTGCCAGTACGATGCACCTCAGCGACGTGTATCGTATCCGCGGTAATCTGCTGGGTACCGGTTGTGGTAACGCTGTCCTGGAAGTCGATGGTCCCTGCGGAATTGATGATGAGACTTGCGAGGGCAATGGTGTCGCCCACTGCACCCTGAAGCTGAATGTCTCCGCTATCGGCCGTGATCACCAGGTTGCCAGGACCGTCGATCGTGCCACTGACGATTAGATTGCCGGTTTCAACGCCTAATTCGCTGTTACCGGCAACGAGAACATCGCCATTGATCGTGAGGGCACCCGCGCCGCTGGTCAGAACGGTTCCGTTGAGCAGGATTTGAGCAGCCGTAAACGTGATGTCACCGCCGACGGCCTGTAAGGAATTGTTGACCGAGATCGTGGTGAGAGCTTCCACGACGAAGTCGCCGCCTGTGATGTTTACCTCGGCGTTCAAGACGACGGCTCCGGCGGTTGCTCGCAGTGTGAGGCTGCCGGCAGGTCCCAGGTCCAAGTCGAGCGGGGCCAACACCGTGATCAAAGAGGTGGCCTCCAGCACGATATTGGTTCCGGCGCCGAGCGACTGGAGTTGGCCGACTGACAAGGTGTTGCCGCCGGCATCCAGAACAGCCTCCAGAATGGCTGGATCGGAAAGTGTCAGCTCTTCGTCAAGCGTACCACTGCCAGGTGCACCGGCGACGATGTTGATCGTTATCGGATCCATCAACAGGGTGCCGGCTTGCCCATGGCTAGCCGAGGTGTCGATCTGTCCATCAAACCAAAATCGTTGTTTGCCAGAGACCTCGATCGAGCCACCATTGCCTGACGAAGCCCCGCCTCGAGCCGAAATCGTGCCGGCCAGCAGCGTGCTGTCGTCACTCCAGAGAACGACTTGTCCCCCGTCACCGGATTGCAACGCATCCGCGATCAAGCGAGTTCCGGGGCCGATGAAGCTCAGCGTTGTTGAAGGGGCGGCCGTCGCGTCGTCGTCTCGGCTGCCTCCGATCTGAATCTCGCCACCACCGGTGGTTCCGGAGACGTTGACTTCGGCAGTGCCTGAGAGAATGACTTGACCGCCATCGAGATAAACGCGTCCTCCTGTGCCATCCGCTCGCTCGTCGGAGGCATCGATCAGGCCGCTGAGTCGCAGGGTGCCGTTCTCGCCGGCTGTCGCAAAAACGTCGCCGCCGTCACGTGCTTCGATCGTGCCCGCGAGTGTGATTTGTTCGGCTTGAATCGTGATCGAGTGTTCCGAGGTGATCAGGTACGCCGAGGCCTCCAGTTGAAAGTCGTCAGAGGCATCGAATGCCAGTCCACCGGCGGTGGCGGTGAGTGTGCCGTTGACCGTAAGGTTCTCAGCACGCGCATCGAGGCTGAGCAGCTCGAGAGTGCCCTCGAACGGCAGCAAGCCGCCGCTGGCATCGATCTCCCAAGCTGCTTGGTCAGCATGGACAACCAGCAGCGTGCCCACCGCAGATTGGACTTCCATGCCACCGCCTTGCCCGGTGATGATCACGGAGGTGAGATCGCCGAGCGACAGCGTGCGGTCGGCGACGGCCAGCGAGTCGATGACATCCACTGTGCCAGTAAACGACAACGCTGCTGATAACACTCCATCGTTGCGGGTCAGGTGAACATCGCCGCCGGCGCTCGTCAGGTCGACGCTCACCGCCTGCCAACTACCTCCTGCGCTAGCGGACAGTAGCACCGAATCGCGGCACTCCGTAGGACTGCCGGGATCAAAGGCGACCGATACACGATCCAGTACCGCCGCATCGAGTGTCAACTGATCGGCGTCCCCTGAACCATTGATCTGAATGCTTTGCACATCGGCAACGGAACCGGTGTAGATCACGGTGCCGTTGACGGAGACATTGATGGTGTCGGCGTCGTCGGGGGCGAGTTGCACATCAAACGTGTCCGCGATGCCATCGTCCGCAAACTCTCCGGCGTCGATTTCTAAAACGCCGTTGGGATCCAGTTGCACCACCGGCGACGCGTTGAGCACGATCCGCGGCTCAAGTTGTGATGGATACAGACGAGGAAACAGCTCGAGGCGAGGCCGACCCGGCTGTGATCGATCCGATTGCGACACGCGGCCGGTTGATTCCGGCGAAACAGCATTTGGG
>CALELC010000262.1 GCA_937904535.1 uncultured Planctomycetaceae bacterium | reverse complement strand
CTGCACTGAAAATGCAGGTGTCGCCGGTTCGATCCCGGCCCTGACCACTTTGAATGCGAAACGCCCGGCAACCGCCGGGCGTTTTTCGTTTCTAAGGCGTGGTTTTCGAGCATAAACGGCAGCCGCTGAGTAAAACCCTAGAACTGGGTTTTGGCTGCCAAGCGATCGAGTTACGATAGCGGCACAGTAGACGAGCGGGTGACCCTGACCCGCATTTGGGCCCGCCGGACTGACCGGGCAGGGGCCGCCAAGCCTACTGCTCGCCTCCGTCCTTTCCGCTCCGCCTCGCAAAAGAATCGCCCATGATGCGTCGATGCCCGGTCCCTTCACCGTTTGCTGGGCGGATGTATCGCCTGGCGGTGGTGATGGCGACGATGTCGCTGTTGGTTGCCGTTAACACTCGCGGATGGGCGGCTCCGGACGATGAAAGTGTGCCGGGTTTCCCAATGCCAGCCGCCACTCTGTTGGCTCAGGTCGATGCATTGATTCCCAGTGCTGACCCCTTGGCTGAAACGCCGTCGACTGAACAGCAGGCCGACGAACCGGACAAGCAGTTGCCGCTGTGGATCCAGCAGGTCGACGAAAAGTTCGGCGGCGTTGTGTGGGTGCTGGAAAAGGTCATCTTCTTCGACTTTTTCTCGGAGTATTACCTGCCAGTCAAGATTCCGTTTGTTGTGTTGTGGCTGTTCGGCGGGGCCGTATTTCTGACGATCAAAATGCGGTTTATCAACTTCCGCGCTTTCCGCCATGCGATACGACTGACCAAAGGCGATTACGACGACGCTTCGGAACCAGGCGACGTCTCGCACTTTCAGGCCCTGGCTGCCGCGTTGTCGGCAACCGTCGGTTTAGGGAATATCGCCGGTGTGGCCATCGCGATCCGCAGCGGTGGCCCAGGAGCGGCGTTTTGGATTTTGGTTGTCGGTTTACTCGGTATGACATCCAAGTTTGCAGAATGTTCGCTCGCACAAATTTATCGGACAACCGATGAGTCGGGCAAAGTTCTAGGCGGGCCGATGCGTTACCTGCGGATCGGGCTTGCCGAACGCGGATTTCCAATGCTCGGGCGACTGTTGGCTGTCGTCTTCATGCTGCTATGCATCGGTGCAAGCTTTGGTGGCGGCAACGCGTTTCAGATCGGGCAATCGCTCGACACGATCCGGGCCCATTTCGGGGTGCTCGACGATCAGCCCTGGATCTATGGCTTGGTGATGGTGACCGCAGTCGGCCTGGTGATCATTGGCGGGATCCACAGCATCGGCGCCGTGGCGTCGAAAATCGTGCCGTTTATGTGCGGCGCGTATGTGCTGGCGTCGCTGTACATTCTGGGAGCCCATGCCTCGCTCATCCCCGGAGCGATGCTCACCATTGTCACCGAGGCTTTCAATCCGACCGCGATTCAGGGCGGCTTCCTAGGGGTGATGGTGATCGGGATCCAGCGAGCGGTGTTCAGCAACGAGGCGGGGATCGGTTCCGCGGCGATCGTGCACTCGGCTGCCAAAACCGATGAGCCGGTCAGTGAAGGAATCGTGGCGTTGCTAGAGCCGTTTATCGACACGGTGGTCGTTTGCACGATGACGGCGCTGGTCGTGGTGGTCACCGGCGCGTACGCTGCACCTGAATTGGCGGGCATCGCCAATGACGAAGGGGCAAAGGTGACGCTGCATGCGTTTGTCACCGGCGGGTACGATTGGTTTGGCTATGTGTTGTATGTCGCGGTGGTGTTGTTCGCTTTTTCGACCTGCATCAGTTGGTCGTACTATGGCGAACGCTGCTGGGCGCAGTTGTTCGGAGCCTCTACCTCGCTGATCTACAAGTTGCTGTTCCTGTGCTTCACGTTCCTCGGTTCGATCGTGACCCGCGGCAATATCTTGACTTTCAGCGACTTGATGTTGCTGGGGATGGCACTGCCCAACTTGCTCGGAGTGTTCCTGCTCAGCGGTGTTGTCAAACGTCGTCTTGATGACTACTGGGACCGCTATCGGGCCGGAGAGATTGTAACTACAGGCGAGAAAGCCGCGTCCTAGCGCCACGTCAGCGATGACCCAAAAGCTTTGCATACTCAATGTTGTCGGGTTGACCCCCAGCCTGCTCGCCTATGCGCCGCGAATCGCGTCGCTGGGAACGGCATCACCGTTTCGCAGCCCTTTGCCGGCGGTGACTTGCACCAGTCAGGCCACGATGCTGACCGGACTGGAGCCGCGCGAGCACGGGATTGTCGGCAATGGCTGGTACTACCGGGACACCCAGGAAATTCGTTTTTGGCAGCAGGCCAATTCGCTGATCCAGGGCCAGCCGTTCTACCACGACATCGAGACCGCCAAACTATTTTGGTGGTTCAACCAGTCGGCGCCGGTCCGCTGGAGTGCCACGCCCAAGCCCCACTACGGCAGCGATGGTTCGAAGGTGTTCGACATCATCGATCACACCGGCTGCGACCTGCAAAACCGTCTCGGCCCGTTTCCCTTTTTCAGCTTTTGGGGACCGAGCGCGGGCCTGCCGAGTTCACGCTGGATCGCCGACGCGACCGCGCTGGTGCTCCGCAACAATCGGCCTGACCTAACGCTCGTCTATCTGCCGCACCTGGATTACGACTACCAGCGCTACCCGGATCATGACCCCGCCCGTGTCGCGGAAGTCGACGCCTGCGCCGCAACGGTGATCGACGCGGCCGATGCGATTGGGGCGCGATGCGTGGTGGTGTCGGAGTACGGGCTCGTGCCGGTATCGCGGCCAGTGCACCTTAATCGCGTGCTGCGCGATGCGGGATGGCTGACGGTTCGCGACGGGCCTTTCGGCGAGATGCTGATGCCGGGCGAGTCGCAGGCCTTTGCGGTCGCGGATCACCAACTGGCGCACGTGTATGTCGCCGATCCGGCGCGAATCAACGCCGTCCGGGAGCGACTCGGCCAAGTGCCAGGCGTTGCACAAGTGCTGCCGCCGGCAGAGCTGGGGCTGGACCATCCGCGGAGCGGTGAGTTGATCGCTTTGGCCGAGTCGGACGCCTGGTTCACGTATTACTACTGGCTCGACGATGACCGCGCCCCGGATTTTGCTCGAGGTGTAGAGATCCACCGCAAGCCAGGATACGATCCCTGCGAACTGTTCATGACCAGCAAGGTGCGGGCGATGCGGCGGCTGCTCCAGAAGAAGCTCGGTTTCCGGTACCGCATGGACGTCATTCCGCTGGATCCAAGCTTGGTCCGCGGCAGTCACGGCCTACGTCCGCCAGCGGAACATGGGCCGGTGATCGTCGGTCCGAACCCGCCGGACGACATGTTGGACTTCAAAGCGTATGTACGCGGGCTGCTCGGCCGCTGAAGCAATGGGCCACCGTCAGCCTGTGGGCCCGCGCATAGATCGCTGCACGTGTGGAGCTAACGGCTGGCGACGAGGATTTGCCCGACGATCAGCCAAACACAGGTGAAGGCGATTCCAAGAGCAGCATGAAGGGTGTCGACCGGCATGGCGAGGCCTGAAGTGAAAGGACAACGGGGGCTGCACGGCCCGGTCCCTGGCCACGAATGAGGCGGTCGATCGTGAAGATCGTCGCTTAGTCGGCACGTCGAATCCAGACGTGCCTCCATAGGTCGTTATCGACCGCTGGCTCATTCGAATTTCGAAAAAAAGTGGGAGCCTGGCGCAGGTCTCCCAATCGCTAGAGTTTTGCAGCCCAGCATCATCGCTGAATGTCGTATTCCGCGATCTTGCGATAAGCAGTCGCCCGGCTGAAGCCCAGGAGTTCGGCTGCTTCCGGCACATTCCCGCCGGTGCGGTCGAGCGCCAAAGTGATCAGGCGGCGTTCCCAGTGATCGACGCGGAGGGTGTCGATCTGATCGAGGCCGGCATCGTGCAGCCCCAAGTCGGAGGGCAGAATTTCAGGACCGTCGGCCATGACCACGGCGCTGTCGATCACATTTCGCAATTGTCGCACGTTGCCGGGCCAGGCGTAACGATGCATCCGCTCGCGAGCCGCAGCTGAAATCTGCAATTGTGGCCGATGGTGCTCGATGCGGAAGTGTTCGAAGAAGTGGTCGATCAGGCGATCCAGGTCATCTTCGCGATCGCGCAGCGGTGGCACGAGCAACTCAAACACGCTCAAACGATAAAACAAATCTTCGCGGAAGCGTTTCTCGCGAACAAACTCCGCCAAGTCGCGGTTGGTGGCTGCAATGACGCGAACGTCAACAAATACTTGCTGGGTGCCACCGACTGGCAGGAACGGGTGCCCCTCGAGAATCCGCAGGAGTTTGGCCTGGGCTTCAAGAGTCAGCTCGCCCACTTCGTCGAGAAATAGCGTGCCCGTATGGGCCTGCTGGAACCAGCCGGTGTGATCCGAATCGGCGCCGGTGAACGAGCCTTTCTTATGGCCAAACAGTTGGCTTTCCACCAAGTCGCGTGAGATTGCAGCGCAGTTCACAGCCAGCATCGGTCGATCGCGGCGGGGACTGGCTTGATGGATTGCGTGGGCGACAAGTTCTTTGCCGACGCCGCTTTCACCGCGAATCAGTACCGAACCATTGGCCCGCCCAATGCGGACGATTTTTTCTTTCAACCGGCGGATCGGGGCGCTGTCGCCGACGATTTCACCCGAGTCAGCGTGCCGGGCAGCGCTGCGCTGCTGAGCGGCTTTGAGGTTGCCGCGTTCTTGAGCGCGGCGGATGGCAGCGCCGAGCAAGCGACCAGCCGCCGCGGCGAGTTCAAAATCGTTCGACGAGAATTGATTGTTGCGGTGGTACAGATGCAGCACGCCGACGACGGCCCCGCCGCTGGAAAGCGGGATCCAAATCGCATCGGACCAGTCCTTGTTCAGATTCTCCGACGTTCCTGAAACGCTAAACCAAATCGCTTCGCCGTCACGCAGCACCCGCCGTGCTAACCGCTGGCCGATCTTCATCGTCGGCATGGTTTCCTGCGGGACGAACTTCTGCGGCGTGAGCCGACCATCGCCTGAATCGACCGAAAAGCCGACCACATCGGCATCGGTTCGCCCGTGCAACAGTTCGATCGCCAACTGAATCACGTCGTCGACCTGGTCGCTTTGCAACAAGTTGATGCTGAGCTGGTACATATCCAGCAGCCGGCCGACGAAGGCGTTGTCGCGAAGCGCATCGAGCGAGGACAGACCGGAATCCAGATCGAGCGGCGAACTGATCGGGCGGTCGAGAATCAGCGTTTGCGAGTTGGGATCGTTCGCTTCCTCAGCTGCCTCCACCAACTGCATCTCGCTGCTGCCGACGATAAATCCGCTGCCGTTGAGCAGCATCGCATGGTCTGTTTTTTGACCATTGACGACGGTGCCATTGCGGCTGCCGGTATCACGCAATTGCCAGTGGCCGTCCTCGAAATAGAGGACTGCATGAAACCGGCTACTGATCGGGTCGGTGAGTCTGATTTCGCAGCTATCACCGCGACCAATGTGCATCGGGCGACTCGGATCAAGCGGAAATTGCCGTCCCGACTCCGGCCCCGAACGGACCAAGAGATACGTCACTATCGATCCTTACGCTGCTGTCGATTGCAAGGGACTGTCTGTTGCTTTAGGACAGAAGGAAATAAGATAGCCCGCATGATAGCGAATCATTTCTCTTGTGTTCACTAACCCCCCGTTGAAGACGCCGCATGAGTCTGTCCGAACACATCGTCTGGCATCCGACAACGGTCACACGCGCCCAGCGCCAACAGCGCTTAGGCCAGCAGGGCACCGTAATTTGGTTCACTGGGTTAAGTGGTTGTGGCAAGAGTACGATCGCGAATGAACTGGAACATTTGCTGCAACAACAAGGGGCGGCGACGATGCTGCTGGACGGAGATAATGTCCGGCACGGGTTGTGTGCGCCGCCGCAGCTGTTGGTTGCCGAGCATGGGCAGGCGTTGGCCGAGCGATTTGGTCTCGGGTTCGCCTCCGAAGATCGTCAGGAGAATATCCGCCGCATCGCAGCCGTGGGCGAGTTATTCGTGTCAGCCGGTGTGATCACGATTACGGCTTTTGTCAGTCCCTACCGGGCCGACCGCCAGCGGGCTCGTCAGCAGATTGAACAAGCCGGTGCGGCAGGCGATTTCGTTGAAGTGTTTGTCGATACGCCGCTGGAAATCTGTGAACGCCGTGATCCGAAGGGCCTGTATAAGAAGGCTCGCGCTGGAGAGATCAAGCATTTCACCGGGATCAGTGATCCGTATGAACCGCCGGAGCGACCGGAAGTGCATTTGCGTGGCGGCGACGAC
>CALELC010000261.1 GCA_937904535.1 uncultured Planctomycetaceae bacterium | reverse complement strand
ACTTCTGACTTCTGACTTCTGACTTCTGACTTCTGACTTCTGACTTCTGACTTCTGCTACGAATACAGCTGAATCGCTTTGATGATATCGTCGAGCTCGTTGGGCACGGCGATCGCGCGATTCGCGAAGCTGGCGCGTTGGACGCCGCGGCTGCCAAGCACCTTGTTGAACTGTTCTTGGTCGGTCGTGTGGTAGGCGACCGTCGCCGTTGGGTCCTTCAGCTCATGTCCCGTCAATACGCAGACGACACGATCGCTGGGAGCGATCACACCTTCTCGGCGCAGCAGTTTGGCTCCGGCGACGCTGGCCGCCGATGCAGGCTCGCACCCAAATCCACCGGCACCGACTTTCGCCTTGGCGTCGAGGATTTCCTGATCACTGACTTGGCGGACGACGCCGTCCATAAACTCGAGCGCCCGTAAGCACTTTTTCAGGTTCACCGGGCGGTTGATCTCGATGGCACTGGCGATCGTATCGGCTTTGAGCCGCATCCGATCCATGTGATCGTTGTAGGCCCGGATCGGGTCCATATCGACATTGCCACCGTTCCAGCGAACTCCGCGACGTTCGAACAGTTCGTACATCGTGTCGGCGCCGCTGGCATTGATCACGGCTAACCGCGGCACGCGGTCGATCAGCCCATGAGCCTTGAGTTCCATGAACGCCTTGCCAAACGCGCTGCTGTTACCCAGATTTCCACCAGGAACAACAATCCAGTCCGGCACTTCCCAACGCAACGACTCCAGAATCCGGAACATGATCGTCTTCTGGCCTTCCAGACGGAACGGATTGACGCTGTTGACCAGGTAGATGCCGAGTTGTTTGGCGACCTGCTGGACGCGGAACATCGCGTCGTCAAAGTCACCGGCAATCTGCACCGTGAGCGCGCCGTAGTCGAGCGCCTGCGAGAGCTTGCCGTATGAAATTTTGCCGCTGCCGATGAAAATGATCGCCTTCATCAGCCGCGTGGCGCTGCAGTACAGAGCCAGCGACGCGCTGGTGTTGCCCGTACTCGCACAAGCGGCGCGCTGAGCGCCCATCATGTGGGCGTGCGTAAATGCGGCGCACATTCCATTGTCTTTGAAGCTGCCCGACGGGTTCATCCCTTCATATTGCAGGTGCAGCGTGCCCGGATTCATGCCGATGTACTGGCCGACTGCATCGGTCTGCTGCAACAGCGTTTGCCCTTCGCCGACCGTGACGATCTTCTCTTGCGGGGCGAACGGCAGCAGTTCATGGAACCGCCACACACCGCTGAACCGAATCGGATTGGTGCGCTGCGACCACATCGCCTCGAACTCGTTCAGCCGTTTAGGAACAGCAACCCGATCCCAGTCATAGGCGATATCGAGCAAGTCGCCACAGGCATCACACGACGTCCGCACGCTGTACGCATCGTAAGTCGCAGCGCAATTCGGGTTGATGCACCGCTGATAAGCGAGGTCGGTCCGGTGAGCGTTGTGTTTTTCGGCCTGGAGCAACATGGCGGCGGTCGTGCGAGAGCGGTTCGAGTCCGGCGGAAGTTGTGTCCGGAGTTAAGCGGCATTCGATTCTAACGCATTCATCGACCCTGTCGCCTCGTACGATGAAGCACGTGAGGCAAAATCGACGGAAATCACTCGTCACATGACAATTCCACTGGGCACCTTGGCCGGTAAACTCTATGACTGCGACTGAAAAATCGCACTTCCGTGCACTTCAAGGTAACTTGCGCCGCTGATTCGCGGCGCTTCCCACCCTCGTTCCCGGCGATTTGCCAGACGCTCGTGAAAGACTCTCCCCTCGTTTACCGGCCGGTCGCGACCAGTCGGCTAATCGTCTTTGCCGCCATCGCGTTGCTCGGTGGAATCATCGACCTTTGGACCAAACAGGCGATCTTTGCCTGGCGTGGCCTTCCCGGCCAGAGCGAACCGTGGTGGCTGATCGATGGCTACGTGGGCATCGAAACCGCCGTCAACATCGGAGCTGTCTTCGGCATCGGCGCCGGTCAAGGCGTTGTTTTCGCGACGCTGTCGGTTCTCGCAGCGATCGCGATCGTGACCTGGCTGTTTTACTTTGGAGCCGCCGAACAGTGGTGGTTGACGGTCGCCCTGGGGTGTGTGATGGGCGGCATTATCGGCAACCTCTATGATCGGCTGGGGCTCTGGTGGGAACCAGGCTATCCCGAACCTTGGAAGAGCGGGGTTCGCGACTGGATTTTGTGGCAAGCGAGTAATCGCTATCGCTGGCCAAACTTCAACATCGCCGATAGCTTGCTCGTTTGCGGTGCAGCCATGCTGCTATGGCAATCGTTTTTTCCGCCTGCGGACACCGCCGCCACGACCTCGACTGACACCCCTGAACCGGAACCGAATTGATGACTTTGGGTCCAGATTCCTGGAAATCACTGCCGGACGGTCCGCATCAAGGCCGCCTCGCGTTGCTGCTCGACGTGGCCATCGGTGCCGGGCGCGAGACGCTGAAGTATTTCCGTACAAGCAACTTACAGGTCGAAGCCAAAGCGGATGACTCCCCTGTAACGATCGCTGACCGCTCGGCCGAACAGTGGGCGCGCGGCGAGATTTCCCGCGCCTACCCGCAAGACACCGTTCAGGGCGAAGAGTTTTCGGAGGCTGCAGGGACAAGTCGCTATCGCTGGGTCATCGATCCCATCGACGGCACCAAGTCCTTCGTCTGCGGTGTGCCGCTGTATTCAACGCTCGTCGCACTCGAACTCGATGGTCAGCCGATCGCAGGAGTGATCCAGATTCCGGCGCTAGGCGAGACCGTAATCGCGGCAGACGGGTTGGGCGCCTGGTATCGGCCGAGTGAACAGGGCGAATGGCAACCTGCCCGCGTGTCGAACAAGACCGATTTGAGCACCGCGGTGCTGCTGACCAGCCAAACCGATCTGTTTGCCCGGCGCGGCGCCGGTGCCGCCTTTACCGCACTCGAGCAAGCGTGTTGGGTGTCGCGAACTTGGGGTGACGGCTACGGCTACCTGCTGGTCGCAACTGGCCGAGCCGAACTGATGGTCGACGCCTGCTGCAATGCCTGGGACGTCGCGGCAATGCTGCCGATTTTATCCGAGGCGGGGGGACGATTTACTGCGTGGACGGGCGACGCCAGTTGTCGCGGCGGCGACGGAGTCGGCTCCAACGGGTTGCTGCACGACCAAGCCCTCCGGTTCCTCGCTGCATCGGGAGCCTAACGGCCTGGCACTATGAACTGGATCTTTTTGATCATCGCCGGACTGTTCGAAGTCGGGTTTGCAACCTGCTTGGGAAAAGCCAAGGAGAGCACCGGCGCGCTGATGTGGTGGTGGATGGGCGGCTTCCTGCTGTCGCTCTCCATCAGCATGTTCTTGCTTTACCGAGCCACGCTATCGCTGCCGATCGGCACGGCCTACGCGGTCTGGACCGGAATCGGGGCCGTGGGCACGGTGATCATGGGCATCGTGCTGTTTCGCGAGCCAACTGATTTTTGGAGGTTGTTTTTCCTTGCCACCTTGATCGGCTCCGTAGCCGGTTTAAAGGCGGTTTCGGAGTAACACCCGCGTCGCCGACCGCTCCGCCGGTCGGTGCTCCGGTGGCACCCTGCGCCGCGCGTCATCGATGACTTAGGCATTTGCTCGCGGCCTCCCCGTCCGGTCCTTACCCCCCGTTCGATCGCGGAGCGATCGACCACCTTTGGTCCCCGACCGCTCCGCCGGTCGGTGCTCCTGTGCGCTCTTCCCCGCCCATCATCAACAACTTAGGCGTACGCTCGCGGCCTCCCAGCCCAGCTCCCGCCCCCGTTCGATCGCGGAGCGATCGACCACCTTTGGTCCCCGACCGCTCCGCCGGTCGGTGCCCGTGCGCCGCGAGTTGTCAATGCCTCAACACCAACAGTCGGCCTCTTCAATCCGCCCCTGGTTCGATCGCGGAGCGATCGACTACCTTCGCTTCCGCCTTTAGCGATTGGCGCGA
>CALELC010000260.1 GCA_937904535.1 uncultured Planctomycetaceae bacterium | reverse complement strand
ATGCAAAATCGGGCGACGGTGGGTTGCTGGCGGGAGCCCCGCAAAACCAGATGACCAACATCCCTGGTTTGTATGCGATCGGCGAGTGCGATTATCACTACCACGGCGCCAATCGCTTGGGCGCCAACTCGTTGCTCTCGTGCATCTTCTCCGGTCTGTTCATTGGCCCATCGATCATCAACTTCGCCGCGAACCAGAGCGGCGGGCATGCTGAGGTACCGTCCTCGTTGCTCGACGCTGCGGTCGCTCGCGAGCAACAACGGCACAACAACCTGTTGAAGGGCACCGGGGACGAAAATCCCTACCTGATTCACCAGGAACTCGGCGATGTGATGACCCGCTCAGCGACCGTGGTTCGCCGCAACGACCAACTGCAGGAGGCGATCGGCTTGGTCGACGAACTGCACGAGCGAGCGATGCGAGTGAGTCTGTCGGACAGCGGTTCCTGGACCAACCAGAATGTGATCTTCGCCAAGACGCTGCAGGACATGTTCCCGCTGGCCAAGAGCATCCTGCAAGGGGCGCTGCGGCGAGATGAATGCCGGGGATCGCATTACAAGCCGGCCTTCGAGAAGCCGAGTCTGACCGCCACCGATCCGGCCGAACGCCGCCAGCAGGCCGAGAAGTGGTGTGATGAGTTTGAAGCGAACAACCGCAAGTTCCTCAAGAGCACGATCGCCGTTTGGGATGCTGGGAGCAACCAGCCGGTGATGAGCTACGAGGATGTGGATACCTCGTTGATTCCGCCTCGGCCGCGGCTGTACGGTTTGGTCGGTGCCGAAGAGATCGAACAGGTCTGGAACGAACGAGCGGCGCAAAAGAAAGCGGCTGCTGAATTGGCTGCAGCCGGCAGTTGATTGAACTGAATAACTGAACCGGGGCCTGTCCTCGGTTCGGATCGACGATGATTGATTGAAACTGAATCGGGCCGGCACGAGTTGCCTTGTTGGTCCGCTGGATATTTTCCCTGGAGAGGGTTGGACACGTGATTGCCCCGCTGCCGCCGAAGAAGAACTCCCCCAAGCACATTCGCGTTCGCGTCCTTCGCCAAGAAGCACCGGGCAAGACGCCGTACTGGGAACTGTTTGATGTCGATTACGAACGCGAGATGAACGTCATCAGCGTGCTGCAGAAGATCGCTGCCAAGGCGACCAATGCCGATGGCACCAAAGTCACGCCCGTCGCTTGGGACTGTGGCTGTTTGGAAGAAGTCTGTGGCTCGTGCACGATGGTGATCAATGGCCGCGTGCGGCAAAGCTGCAGCGCCCTGGTCGACCAATTGCTGATCGACAACCCGGACGAGATCGTGCTGGAGCCGATGGCTAAGTTCCCGGTGATCCGTGACCTGTTGGTCGATCGCCAGCGGATCTTCCACGACCTGAAGCGGGTCAAAGCCTGGGTGCCGGTCGATGGCTATGCCGACATGGGGCCGGGCGAGCGTCAAGCGCGCGATGAACAAGAACGCATCTATCCGCTGAGCCAGTGCATGAGCTGTGGCTGTTGTGTGGACGCGTGTCCGCAGTACGCCAAGGTCGAGCTGACGCGGCGCGATGGGGAATCCGACGAACAATTCGAAGCCCGCAAGGCGGAGACGTTCGATCACAGCTTCATGGGGGCGCATGCGATCTCCCAAGCGATGCGATTCAATCAGGACCGCAGCGACAAATCGCTGAAAGAGGATCGCTTGGACGCCTTGATGGGGCCCGGCGGTGTGACTGCCTGCGGCAATGCCCAGAACTGCGTCGCGGTTTGTCCGAAGGAGATTCCGCTGACCACCTCGATCGCCCGCGCCGGCCGCGCCACTACGGTCGCGATGGTCAAGCGTTGGTTGGAACGGTAAACGGTTGCTGATTGCGAACGTCGCCGATCGCTAGCGTCGCCGATCGCTCCGTCGATCGGTGCTCCCCTCGGCTTGTTGCGGCGTCCCGAGCGACCGACGGAGCGGTCGTCCACACTGGTCGCCGATCGCTAGCGTCGCCGATCGCTCCGTCGATCGGTGCTCCACCCGGCCCATTTCTGCCGGCATCCCGAACGACCGACGGAGCGGTCGTCCACACTGGTCGCCGATCGGTGCTCCCCTCGGCCCGTTGCGGCACCCCGAACGACCGGCGGAGCGGTCGTCGACTCTGTTGACCGACCGCGGCCGAAACCCGGTCGCTTGCACCTGTCAGGACTTCGTCGGTTTTTGGTAAGCTTTGCGGTCCCTCCACCCCACTGCGCTGAGCCTATCACGATGCCGTCGGACGCCCTGACCTTCTTACGTACCTTTGCCCGTCAGCCGGTCAAGGTGGGGGCGATCGCTCCAAGCAGCCGCCACTTGGCGGAGATGATGGTCCAAAGTGTCGATTGGCAATCGACCCAAGCGGTGATCGAGTATGGTCCGGGGACGGGCGTGTTCACGCAGCGGATCAATCAGTGCCTGTTGCCCGGGACGAAGTTCTTTGCGATTGAGCAATCCGCAGAGCTGGCGGAGAAAACTCGACTTCGTTGTCCTGGTACCCTCGTCTATCAAGATAGTGTCGCCAATGTCGTGGCGCTGTGCGAGCAGAACCAGCTCACGCAGGTCGATGCGATCCTCTGCGGTCTGCCGTGGGCGGCGTTTTCGGAGTCGCTGCAACGGGAATGTTTTGACGCGATGCTGCGAGTGCTGCGGCCCGGCGGGCAATTCGCCACGTTCGCGTATTGGCAAGGTGTCGCGCTGCCGGCCGGCCAGCGCTTCGCGGCGCTGTTGCGATCGACGTTCAGCGAAGTCAAACGCAGCCCTACGGTCTGGCGCAACCTGCCGCCCGCTTTTGTCTACCGCTGCCGGCTGTAGGTTTGTTCCCGCTGCCGCGAAGTAAGAGCAAAGGTCTTCCCACCACCTAAGTGTGGGAGTACGTTTAGAAAGCTGGCTGGCGCGGAGCAATCTTTGCGAATAGCGCTCGGCAGATTTCCAAGGCGGGACGGAGGTGGCGGATGGTGCGACAAGCAGTGTGGTTAGCTGCCGTATTCTTGGCTGCGGTCGGAACGCAGGCCGCGGATGAGATGACTTGGCCGCGACTGGTCGATCTCGAGGGCCAGGAACATCGGCCGCTGCAGGAACCGGAGCTCCAGGCGGTGGTGTTCATCACCGTGATGGCCGACTGCCCGATCGTCAATTCGTACGCTCCGGAATACAACCGGCTGTGGGAAGAATACGGCAAGCAGGGCGTGCGCGTGTTCCTGCTGCAGGTCGATCCGCATGCCACACGTGAGTCGCTGCGACAGCACGCCCAGCAATACAATCTCCAGCTGCCGGTGATCCACGACGTCGACCACGCTTGGGTCAAGCGGCTAGGCGCCACCCGCACGCCGGAGGCGACGGTCCTGACGCCCGATGGCAAAGTTCAGTATCGCGGCCCGATCGACGATCGCTAAG
>CALELC010000259.1 GCA_937904535.1 uncultured Planctomycetaceae bacterium | reverse complement strand
CCGCCGATTTGGTTGCCATTCCAGACCTTTCACCTGATGGTCGGATTAGGGACAGCCATGATTCTGTTAGCGGCAGCCGCCTGCTGGACGCGATACCGAGGCAGCTTAGAGGGCCAGCGGTGGCTGCTGTGGTGTTTGGTATTTTCGCCGATCGTGGCAATGGCCGCTAACCAAGCCGGCTGGGTGACGGCGGAAGTCGGCCGCCAACCTTGGATCGTCTACCCGTCGGTGCAGAACGGCGTGCCGATGATGGGGATGCGAACCAGTGAAGGTTTGAGCGAAAGTGTGACGGCCGAGCAAGTCCTGGCCTCAATCCTGATGTTCGGTGTGATTTATTCGGCACTCTTTTGCATTTGGATCTTTGTGCTCAATAGTAAGATCCAGCATGGTCCCGAAGCGCCTCATGAACGCGATCCGGAATCGCTGCGGCAGCGGGTCTCGCGTCGTGCCGCGTCCCGAGCCGGATCGCTGCTGGAGCCCGATTGATGTCAACTTATGACTGGTATTCGCTGGCTTGGTTTGTGTTGCTGGGGATCCTGCTAATCGGCTATACGATTTTGGATGGGTTCGATCTCGGCGTGGGAATCTTGCATCCATTCGTTGCGAAAAGCGATGAAGAGCGCCGCTTGGCGATGAACTCGATCGGTCCCTTGTGGGACGGCAACGAGGTTTGGTTGGTAACGTTCGGCGGCGCCTTGTTCGCTGCGTTTCCCAATGCTTATGCAGCGGTGTTTAGCAGCTTTTACATCGCTTTTCATCTCCTGCTGGCATGTTTGATCGGACGTGCGATCAGTTTGGAGTTTCGGTCGAAGGTGCATTCGCGGCTGTGGCGCGGGTACTGGGATATCTCGTTTTTCTTATCGTCGCTAGCCACGTCGATGTTGTTGGGAATCGCAGCTGGAAACGTGCTGCAGGGGATGTCACTCGGCGCCCACTACCGTTATCAAGGCTCCTTAATTGAGCAACTCGGCTGGTACCCGCTGCTGGTCGGATTCCTGACCACGACCTTGTTTGCTTTGCACGGTGCCATTTACCTGTATCTCAAGACTGAGGACGCCTTACAGCAGCGCGTCGCGCATTGGATCCCGAAGCTGTGGGGGCTATTCGCTGTCACTTATGTCGCAGTCACCATCGCGACCTTGCTGACGGTGCCACATGCAACGGAAAACATCCGCGCATACCCGGTCCTCTGGATCGTTCCGGTGTTGAACGTGCTGGCGATCCTCAACATTCCGCGAGCGATGTACTTAGGCTGGCCCGGTTACGCCTTCTTTACGTCCTCCATGATCATTGCAGCGTTGGCCTGGTTATTCAGCGTCGCGATCTTTCCCTACTTCGTTATCTCTTCGATCGATGAAGCCTACTCAGTCACCATCGAGAACGCGCGCAGCAGCCAGCAGACGCTCGGCATCATGCTGGTGATCGCGGCGATTGGGATGCCATTCGTGCTCACCTACACTTCAATCGTTTATTGGGTGTTCCGCGGCAAGGTGAAGCTGGATCCACACAGCTATTAATAGGTGGGAGCAAGGGCAGGGTGGTGCGGCATCGAAAGGTGCAGCGATTGATCGGAAAATAGCGAATCGCTGGGTTCATCCGCGGCAGAATCCGCCGTTGTTTGCTGCTTGCCCAAGAGCGGATCGACTAGACTGGGGGTCCACCGGCAAGTCCTCGGACGGCTTCTGAGGCGGGCGGCACGCATTCGGCCAGCTGCTGCGTCTGCACGTTTTCCAAGCTTTCTACAGCCGCCGCGCTCGCTTGGTGATTGACGACTCGTCCGGGTTCCACCATCCAGCAATCTCGCAACGGGGCAACGCCATCGTGTCTGATGAAACTGCAATCGATTTTCGGGAACTTGAAGGCGAAACCGAACTGGTTCCGGTTGAGGATTACGGCGACAACTTGATCGAATGGGCGGTCGAACGTCAGGTCAGCGACATCTTTATCTCGGATGACCAACTGAGTGTGACGGTCACGGTACGGCGGCTGGGACGAGTCCAAATGGTCCGTCGTCTAGCCCGCGGCTACGGCAATCGACTGCAAGGTTACTTTCGCGCCTTAGCCGGTGCCGATACCGGCGACATCATCCATCCGGCCGAAGGCCGTGGCACGATCGGGTTACCCAGTGGGCAAGTCGTCGACTTCCGCCTCAGTTCATTGCCGACACTGCTGGGACAAGACGTGGCTCTGCGGTTGTTCAACTCCACCTGGACCAATCGTGGGCTCGACGCGCTGGGGATGGATGCCGACATGGTGGGATTGCTCAAACGGTTGCTGTCCCATTCCGCTGGCGTGATCTTGGTCAGCGGTCCAGTCGCCAGCGGGAAAACGAGCACGCTCTATTCGGCGATCAACGAACTGAATGACGGAACCCGCAAGATCCATACGCTGGAGGATCCGGTCGAACATGTGATCCCCGGCGTCAATCAATCTCAGATCAACTTAAAAGCCGGCGTCGACTTTTCGGAGTTGCTGACCACCGTCCTGCGGCATAGCCCGGATGTGATCATGATCGGCGAAATCCGCGACGCGCCGACCGCAGCGACCGCGATCCGTGCCGGCGGCAGCGGGCAACTCGTCTTGGCCACCGTGCATTCGGATTCGGCCGCCGAAGCGATCGACACGATGCGGCAGTACGACATCAACCGCACGTTCTTGGCGCGGACTCTGATCGGAGTGATCAATCAGCGATTGATCCGGCGGCTGTGTCCTCGGTGTCGCCAGGAAATTTCCGGCGCCGGTGTGGTCGTGCAAAACCCGCATGTCGTCAACCGACTCGGCGACACCCCACCCAAGCTCTACCGCGCCGTCGGTTGTGACGCCTGCATGCAGACCGGCTACGACGCGTTGACCTGTTTGACCGAAGTGATGGTCGCCGATCGTGATCTGGAGCAGGCGATTGTGGATGACCAGCCTGCCGGGCAACTCCATCAATTGGCGCGGGCGGCGGGCATGATGAGCCTGGCGGAGTCGGCTCAACTGCGCGTGCTGCGCGGTGAAACGACCGCTGCTGAGGCGACTCGCGTGCTGGCGGATGAAGAGCTAACAGAACTAGCGGCGCTCGCTCGCAACGCCGAAATCGAACAGCGACCAGCGGCTGGGTG
>CALELC010000258.1 GCA_937904535.1 uncultured Planctomycetaceae bacterium | reverse complement strand
GGTCTCTCGGCGGCTGAACAATCGCCTGCGGCTCTCCGGCGTGATGCTGTGCATGTACGACTCGACGACCCGACTGTCGGCCGAAGTCAGCAGCGATGTCGCGGCATTCTTCGAATCGGCCTCCGCGACGCGTGAGGTTCATGGGGGAGCGACTTTCTTTAACACTCGGATTCGCCGCAATATCCGGCTGGCCGAAGCGCCGAGCTTCGGTCAATCGATCTTCGAATACGCTCCGGATAGCAACGGAGCTGCGGACTATCTCGCTTTGGCCAGCGAAGTGATTGCTCAGCGGGCCGAAGTCAGCCCGGTCGCCACCGCCGCTGCGGCCTAAGGGCGCAACAGTCGATGACCGCTCCGCTGGCGGTTTGGGCAGAAGCCCCGGACTCCGAGCGGCGGAGCGCTCGGCGACCAACGTGGACGACCGCTCCGCCGGTCGTTTGGACAGGGGCCCCGGACTTCGGGCGGTGGAGCGCTCGGCGACGGAGGTGGACCACCGCTCCGCCGGTCGCTCTGCTGGTTGGACAGCTCGGGTCGCGCTCCAACCCAACAGCCCCAATCGTGGAACGCGCGGCGACATCGCCCGCTTGGCAACGCTGGCCGATAGGGCCGTTTCTCGCTAGGATCGCGGCTTTCTGACCGCTATCAATCTGCTCGGAAAGCCGCAGATGCCCGACCAAGAACCGCCCGGCTCGGTCGCTGACCACGTGCTGGACCACTACGAAGCTCCTTACCATCAGGGTGAGTGTCCCGGGGCCACGCATGCGCTTCGCTGCGATAACCCGATGTGCGGCGACTGGGTGCGGGTGGAGTTGCGGCTTACGGCCGATGATGAGATCCGCGAGGCCTGGTTTGACGGCGAGGGCTGTGTGCTCAGCCAAGCTGCCGCATCGATGCTGATGGAGCGAATCGAGGGGATGACTCACGAGCAGGTGCGGCAGTTGTCGGCCGCGCAGATGCTCGAGCTCTACGGTCCGGAACTGTCGCCGAGTCGCCAGAAATGTTGGCTGCTGCCATGGCGGGTGGTTCAAGGGGCACTGAGTACTCCGCTGGTGGATGATGCGTATGATGACCCTGGCGACTCGCCGCGGTTTAGCGGCCCAAGTCTCGGGGAAGAGAGCTGAGCCAAGGTGGACGACCGCTCCGTCGGTCGTTCGGGCAGGAGTTCTGGACTCCGAGCGGCGGAGCGCTCGGCGACGGAGGTGGATGACCGAGTCATACCGGCTGAACCTGACGGCCTTGATCGGTGACAATGAAGCAACCGCTTGGCGATTGGTCAGGCTATGCGAACTTTGAAGCAATCTACGAAAGCTGTGCGAAGATCATGAATGCGGTCACTCAAGACGTGCCGACCGAACTGGATGTCGCTGCGATTCGGCGTGATTTTCCGGTGCTGGAGCGTCAGGCCAGCAGCGGTGCGCCGCTGATCTATCTCGACAATGCCGCCAGCACCCAGCGGCCGACCTGGGTGCTCGAAGCGATGGACGACTGCTATCGCCAGTACTATGCCAACGTCCATCGAGGCATTCACACCCTCAGCGAGCAATCGACGCGGGCGTTTGAAGCAGCCCGTTTAGTGGTTCGTGATTTTCTGGGGGCTGCGTCGCCGGCGGAGATCATTTTCACGTCGGGTACCACGGCGGGCATCAACCTCGTCGCTCGCTCTTGGGGTGATGCCAACATCGGCGCGGACGATTGCATTCTGCTGACGATCGCCGAGCACCACGCCAACATCGTTCCCTGGCAGCAACTCGCTCAGCGAACCGGCTGCCGAATCGTGTATCTGCCGCTGGGCGAGGACGGCCAGATCGATGCCGCCGCGGTGGCGGAATCTCTCGAGAAGTATCGTCCTAAGCTGTTTGCGTTTACGGCGCTGAGCAATGTGCTGGGGACCGAGGTTCCGGTCGCGGACTGGGTACGGTTGGCGCGGCAATGCGGAGCGACCGTGCTGGTGGATGCGGCTCAGGCGGTGCCTCACATGCCGGTAGACGTGCAGCAGTGGGACGCCGACTTTGTGGTGTTTAGCGGCCACAAATTGTGCGGGCCGACCGGAATCGGTGTGCTGTATGGCAAGGAAGCGATCCTCGAAGCGATGCCGCCGTTTTTGGGCGGCGGGGCGATGATCCACACGGTTACCGTCGATGGATTTGAGCCAGGACAATTGCCGCAGAAGTTTGAAGCCGGCACGCCGCCGATTGTGGAAGCGATTGGTTTAGCCGCCGCGATTGGCTACATCGGCAAACTCGGTTTGCAAAACATCCATCAGCACGAGCAGCGATTGGCGCGGTTGGCCGTGGACGGGATGGCCGAGATCCCAGGGCTGCGGATGTTTGGGCCGCCGACGGCACACCGGGCTGGCTTGGTCAGTTTCATGATCGATGGCGTGCACCCGCATGACATCTCGCAGTGGTTGGACATGCGCGGGATCGCGGTCCGCGCCGGGCACCACTGCACGATGCCGCTGCATCAGCATTTGGGGGTCGCCGCGACCTGCCGGGCCAGTTTCTACCTGTATAACACGCCGGCTGAGGCCGAGGCGCTGGTGGCCGCGTTGGCGGAGGTGCAGCAGAAGTTTGCACGGCGGTCGCGAGCGCGATCGGTTTAAGGTCGGAGCCAGGCTCAGGGCGGACGCTTGGGAGTTCAGGCGTCTCACGGGCCGTTTGTGCCGCTGCCCGCCGCTGCTTTGGCCGCTTTTTTCGCACATCCATTTTTCTAGGAGGCGACGGAGGGCATTCCGCGGGCTATGATGATCCTGGGGCACTGCCTCGGGTTGCAACGGAGAGTTTGTTCACCGGCCGGGGAGCGTCAGACGCATGACGACTTACAGCACGTGTCACTCTCGCCGGTCTTTTCTGGCTCGGACCGCCGGTCCGCTTTCGTTCGAGGGAGAATCATCATGCCACTGTTTGAAGTCGAAACCGACTCACACATCATCATCACCTGGGCGGCTGATGAAGCAGCCGCCCGTGAACTTGCAGTCGATGCGTATCCATACGACGAAGTGGTCCGTTTAACCAAGCGGCCACGTGATACGTGGGTGATCAGCAAAGGGGCGCTCGGGCTGACCGAACGCACGCTCGATCCGTGTGCTGTGGCACGCGAATGCTTGAGCAAGTCAGCGGGGGATAAAGTCAATGCGATCCGGTTGTACCGCATGGAAACCGGTAGCGATCTGGAAAACGCGCGGCGAGCGATCGAGTCCAATATGGTGATGGGCTGGTAGGTGCGCTGCAGGCGGACAGGCAGCAAGCGGTGGGCTAGGCCGGCGCAACAGACGCTGGTCTGGCTGATGCTCTGTTCGTTTCCGCTGTGGGTCGGCTGTGAAGGGTGTGTCTCACGCGAGGACGACTCCGCGCCCGCCGCGCCGATACCCGAGAGCGAGTACACGTTTGATGGCGCCCAGCCGTTGCCTCAGGGGCAGACGCTGGCGCAAAGTGGCGTTAAGCCCGGCCACTGGTTCACGGTGGCCGAGTCGCTCCGCAGCAATCGCACCGACCAGCGCGGCGTCCTGCGACATAGCTTCGAATGGATGCAAGCGCCCACTGTGATGGACCTCGACATGGGCCTCGACGCTCCGGTGGGCGCGCCGCCTCCGTTGCCAACGGAGCGTTTGCCGTTGTACTGCGAGCGTCCGGCGGTGTTGCCCAAGGGACGCACGCGGCGACTGGATGCACGACTGCTGGCTGGTAGCCCCAAGGCCTTGCGCCGCGGATCGCGGGTTTTTCTTAGCGGCCAATTTCTGTCCAGCACGCAGGGAACGGGACTCGATACCGGCCGCCAAAGCGTCGCGCTGATGCAGCCCCAAGAGTATTTCTTCGTCATCCTGACCCGGCGCCCCGAGCGATTTTCCTGGCTGCAGTCGGCTGACTGGTTGCGGCCTCCGCTGAACGACACCGAGTTCGATGTCCAGCAGGCGATCAATTACCGGCTGGTAATTCCGAAGGTTGAGGGCCTGCTGGCGTTGCCCGAGACCATGCTCGACTGGACCAGTACAGCGGTCCTGTTGTGGGACGATCTGGAGCCAGCGGCGCTGACGCCCGAGCAGCAGCGAGCGATCAGCGACTGGCTGCATTTTGGTGGTCGGCTGATCGTCAACGGGCCGGCCGCCGGGATCGAGCTGAGCCGCAGTGGCCTGGGAAAAACGCTGCCGCAAGACGTGCAGGGCAACGCGCGGCTTGAACCGACAGCGGTCGAAGAATTGCTTCGCCGCTGGAGCGTCAACGGCGATACCACGGTCGATCAACAGGTCGCACTGGTGCTCGACCGCGAGGATCGGCTGGTGACCGATGGCGACGTCCATCCGCTGGCAACGCCGATCCGTGACACTGCGGAAACGGTTCTCACGCGGCAGGCCGGGCGTGGCCAAGTGCTGCTGACGCGGTTTGATCTGACGAGTGACTGGCTGCGCGGGTGGCGGAGCCGCGACAGTTTCTTTAACGCGGCGTTGTTGGGCCGGCCCGGCCGCTCTTACCGCTCGGCCGGCGGAGTCGTGCAGCAACAGTACCTCGTGCCGCCGAACTCGGAGAGCAGCGAGATTGCGTTTAACACCGGGTTCCGCTTGCTGGCCCGCGACGGTCGACTGCTCGGTGATTCGCAGGCAGAGTTCGTCGTGCATCCGACACAGGGCATGGCTGGCTGGCGTGACGACAGTGATGCGGCGACGCTGGCCGTGCAGACGCTGCGCGCTGAAGCGGGAGTCGAAATTCCGCCGCGGCGATTCGTGTTGCAGTCTTTGGCGGCGTACATGTTGGTGCTCGTGCCGCTGAACTACCTGTTGTTTCGTCTGCTGGGGCGGCTGGAGTGGGCCTGGATTGCGGTGCCGGTGATCGGGCTGGTCGGTGCAGGCTGGATCGCGCGAGGAGCGCAGCTGGACATCGGTTTTGCCCGCAGCCGCACCGAACTCGCACTGGTGGAGTTGCATGGCGGTTACCCACGTGGGCATGTGACGCGGTTCACATCGCTCTACAACTCGCTGTCGCGGCAATACGACTTAGCGTTTGATTCGCCTGATGCGGTTGCCGCACCGCTAGGAATCTTGGGGCAAACGCCACTGGCGGACGATCAGCGGCAACCGGCGACGCTGCGTCACGGATATGCCGAGGGGCCGGTGCTGGCGGGTGTGCAGGTTGCATCCAACCGCACGCGGATTTTCCATGCCGAGCAGATCGTTGACTTCGGCGGGGCGGTGGAATTGCAGGGCGATTTGCTGCAGAACCATAGCTCGCTCAATCTGCTCGATGCCCGCATCATCCGCAAAGTCGCCGATGGCCAAGTTCAGGTGGCGGTGCTCGGGCATTGTGACGCCGGAACCCGCAGCCGCGTGCGATGGTCCGACGCCGCTGTGCAGTGGCCGGCCGGGTTGCCGCTGCAAGTCGAACGGCTGCTCGAACCGTTGGCTCAGGGAGCTGGTTTGCCCGTGGGAGCAGCACGCCTGGTCGCCCGCGCGGAGCAAGCGATGCCGGGGCTGCAGATCACACCGGAGATCGCGCAGCAGAGTTTCGCGGCGGTCGTCGTGGTGCATCTCGCACAGCCGCTGCCGGCGATCGGTGGGGGCGATAACAACTTGGCGCCCGATCAACTGGAAAAACAAAAGCTGTTGCTGGAAGAAGACTACGGCAGCGAGCCCTAACCCTGCGGACGAGTTGCGGCTAACGGGGTGGGGAGCGGTCCGTGTGCCGTGACCAAGCGGGAGCTTCGTGATAAGAGACAGCCACCTGCGTCGGACAGACGCCTGCTGTCTGCGAGGGAGCTGTTAGCGGTACGATGGTGATGAGGCAAGGCCGAGAGCCTGCATGCGCTCTGCTGTTAGCAACCGTTAGCTCTACGATGTGGGCTGCGCGGCGTCCCATCAATTGACGGACGCAAGACAACGAACCTCTTTTCCACTCACCGGATCGCTCCATCGCTCCATGATCACGCTTACCGGGTTCGGCAAAGATTACGGCGGCTTCACCGCAGTGCAGTCACTCGACCTGCACATCGCCGCGGGCGAAACGTTTGGCTTCATCGGACCCAACGGGGCGGGCAAAAGCACCACGATCCGGTTCTTAGCAACGCTGCTGCGACCATCGCGCGGCGGCGGAGAAGTTGCTGGCTGCAATGTGGTGGATGATCCGGTCGGCGTGCGGCGGGCGATCGGCTACATGCCCGATAACTTCGGCGTCTACGACGGCATGCGGGTGTGGGAGTTTCTGGACTTTTTTGCTGTGGCCTACCGGATTGGTCGCACTGAGCGCAAGCGGATCATCGCGAATGTGCTGGAGTTGCTCGATCTGATGCACAAACGCGACGACTTTGTGAACGGGCTGTCGCGAGGGATGAAACAGCGGTTGTGTTTGGCCAAGACGCTCGTCCACGATCCGCCGGTGCTGATCCTCGACGAGCCGGCCAGCGGGCTCGATCCGCGGGCGCGGGTGGAGGTCAAAGCGCTGCTCAAAGAGCTCCGCAAAATGGGCAAGACGATTCTGATCAGCAGTCACATTTTGACGGAACTGGCTGATTGTTGTACCTCGGTCGGGATCATTGAACGCGGTCAGTTGCTGATGCACGGACCGATCGATCAGGTCCATCGCCAGCTCCGCCGGAACCGGATCGTCGAGATCGAGTTTATCGCGGGGACCGAGGCGGGACTCTCGATTCTTCGCAGCCATGAAGCATTGCGGTCGCTGGAATTGGCTCCATCTTCCGGAGTGTCGCAAGCGGTGACGGCGGAACTCGAAACCGATGACGAAGGGCTGGCGGCGCTGCTCGAATTGCTGGTTCGCGAAGGCGTCCGGATGCGAAAGTTCAACGACAAAGATCCGACCTTGGAAGACGTCTTCATGACTGTCACCAAAGGGCTGGTGACCTAGTTCGGCTGCGCGCGGTGTGGCCGCGACGGAGACCTGTTTCTCAGCCGATCGAAACATCTTGGTCTATCAGCAAGTGGCCAGGCTGCTCCGCTGCTGCGGGCCTGGTGGTGGTGTCTGCGGAGCGAAGTGAGAGCGGGTGCGTGCTGGTCGCTAGCTGATTGTGAGCGCGCCCAAAATATCTCGGCGCACCCCTCGTTTTGACTGTGCGAGTGTACTACATATGTGGTTCCGCATTTGTCGGTTCTGCGCGCCCTTCTACGCTGAGACTTCCGCATGGCCAAGCCCTTCTGCCGTCTGTCCCGGTTTCGTCGCCTGAGACTGGAAACTCTGGAATGCCGGCACCTGCTGGCGGCGTTGACGCTCACCACCACCGCCGACGGGATGGTTGTTGATACGAATCACGACGGAGTGTTTGATTCGGTCAACTCGACGAGCGCCTCGATCACCAATCGCTGGTTCAATCCGCCGACAACGCCGGCTCAGGAACGCGGGGTCTTTGAGTTTGACCTGCGCGATATCGCTGCGGGCTCAGCGATTGAATCGGCGAGATTTTCTTATCATGTATCAAGCTTCACGTCTGGGAACGGTAGTTACCCGCAATTTGTCTTGCGCGCGTATGCCGGTGACGGCGCGGTCACCCTTGCCGACGCCACCGCGCCGGCGATCACACTCGGCACCGGGGAGATTCGTGGTATCGGGGTCAACTCGGTCGAGGTGGATGCGGCGGTCCTCGAACCCTTTCTCGGCCAGCGGTTGACGGTTCGGTTAGAGAACACGGAGAGCATGGGCCACTGGGCTGTGTTCTCCGCTCTGGAAACGGTCACTCACGGTTTTCGCACCCAACTGCTGCTCGAGGTATCGGAGCCCAAGCCGCTCGATGTGCAGATCTCGCCGGACGGCATTTGGGAATCGGCGGGCGCCGGCGCGGCGACCGGGACGGTGACCCGCACCGGCGATCTGGGGCAGCCCATGGTCGTGTCGCTGAGTAGCAGTGATCCGAGTTCGGCGACGGTACCTGCCACGGTGACCATCCCTGCAGGCAGCGCGAGTGCGACCTTCCCCGTCGACGCGGTCGATGACTTTTTCGCCGACGGCGACAAGCTGGTAAGCATTTCAGCGAGTGACATTCCCGATGGTCAGCTGATATTAGATGCCGCATATGGGACGACTGGTCTGGTGCAGACCAGTCTTGCTCTGCAACCCGAGTTTCGGCAAGCAACGATCGCACCATTGGCAAATGGAAAAGTACTCATTGCTGGTCAGGCCGACGATAACTCATGGCAGATCATCCGGCTAAATTTGGATGGCACCTTGGATCACGCTTTCGGCAACAATGGCGTTGTAACTACAGTCCTCCAATCAAGCTTGCATGAGTATGTGCCGCTCCCCACCAGCATCGCAATTCAGCCCAATGGTGATTTTTTGGTTGGTGGGAAGTACGGAGAACCGTACAGGCGCGGGATACTGGTGCGGTATAAAGCCAATGGAACGTTGGATGCAACATTTGGAGTAAACGGTAGGGCTAACCTGAATATGCTCCACGTTTCGTCCAACGCGGGTATATCGGATATTGCTTTGCGCCCTGACGGACGGATTCTGCTAGGATTTACTGAGTATGGTCCGACAACCGGAGTCGTGGCACAGTTAATGCCTGACGGCACTTTAGATTTGACTTTTGGCAACGGAGGCTTTGTTCGTTTAAATGGGCTGTATGGAACTGGCTTTTCCTCGTCGCAGGTTGAGATCCTGGATGACGGGAGTTTCTTAGTTGCCGGAGCGTTGCAGCGCCGTGCTGGAGTTGTTCGTGTTCAAGAGAATGGACTAGGGCTGGTAACTAGTTTTGGCACCGACGGAATTTCTCTAGCGAACTTCAGAGGAGCAATGGTTGAGCTGCAGGAGATGCAACTCGATAGCCAGGGGCGGATCATTTTGGCAGGCTCCGCGGCTTCCGTTGTTGATGGGAGGAACCAGCCACAGGATTTTGCCGTCGCTCGATTCTTGTCTGACGGTTCGCCCGACCTGTTATTTGCAGATAGCGGTGTGAAACGTGTCGATGTCGCGAACTCGAGTGACGACATAGCGACGAGTCTGGTGATTCAGCCTGGTGATAAGATCACTCTTGGCGGCGCTAGTAGCGTTGCAGATGTCACTGCGTCGGCGCTTGTGCGGTTAAATGCAGACGGGACCCCAGACGCTTCATTTAGTCCCGGCGGTGTATATCGAGATCAGCTAAGTAGCACGTTCGCGGACGACATGATTTTTGATTTAGCGCAGCAGGCGAGTGGGAACTTGCTGGTGCTTACAGGATGGGAGGTGGACTGGGCGTACGATGTACGTCTTGCGAATTTTAAACAGCCTAGATTCGCCTCTGTCACGGTTTACGATGATGACCCAACTGCCTACTCATCTGAATATTCGATCGATGAGGATCGAGTGCTGATTGCGCAGTTGCTGGCAATCGATCCTGATGATGACCTGCTGCAGTTTGCGGTGATGTCGCCGCCCTCGTCCGGAACGGTGACGATCAACAATCCGGCGACCGGCAGCTTCACCTACGTTCCCGATCCGAACTTCCACGGCAGCGATGCGTTTACTTTTCGTGTGAACGATGGCCAAGCTAATAGCAACCTGGCGACCGTTGTGATCACGGTCAATCCGGTCAATGATCCGCCGGTGATCATGCCCGGCAGCTTCACGTTGCCGGAAGATGCGCCTGGAGGGACGGTCGTGGGGACCGTGGCCGCCAGCGATGTTGAGGATGATGGGCTGAGCTTTAGCATCGTCAGCGGCAACACCGGGAACGCGTTTGCAATCGATGCGGCCAGCGGAGAAATCCGCGTCGCCAATGCCGCGGCGCTCGACTTCGCAACCACTCCGTTCTTCCCGCTCGTCGTGCGCGTGGTCGACGCCAGTGGCCTGGGCGGAACAGCAGCCATCAGCATCTTCTTGACCGAGGTGGTCACCCAGCCGACGAGTGCTCCTCCGGTGATCGGCGCGTTCCCGACCAGTGTGGTGAAGTACACCGAAAATGCGGCGGCAGGGGTGATCGGCGGGGGCACGGTGACAGACATCGATTCGTTGGATTTCGATGGCGGTACGCTGACGGTTTCACTGACTGCCGGAGCGACGGCTGATGATCAGCTGGGCATCCGGCACATCGGTTTCGGCGCCAAGCAGATCGGTGTCGACGGCGACCAGATCACTTATGGGACCGATGGCACGCAAGAAAATGCGCTGCCGGTGGCGACGTTCAGCGGCGGTGTTGGCAGCGAGCCGCTGATGATCACCTTTAACTCGGATGCCCGAGCCGCCCAGGTGACGGCCGTGCTCCGAGCCGTCACTTTCCGTAACCTCTCTGAGACTCCGGTCGCCGGGCTGCGGCAAGTGAGCTTTGTAATCACCGACGGCGATGGCGGGAGCAGCGAAGCGGTCACGCGTGAGCTCACGGTGGTGGCCAAGAACGATGCTCCGGTCGTCATTACCTCGGCGAGCGAACAGAGTTACACCGAAGGCGACGAGCCGGTGGTGATCGACGCTGCCATCACCGTGTTCGACGTCGATTCGTCTGACTTTGACACTGGGATATTGTCGGTGGCGATCGCCGCTGGGGCGCAGCGGACGGACCGGCTAGGGATTCAGAGCTCTGGACCGATCCGTGTGGACGTGCTGACGGCGGAAGTCAGTTATCTGGATCAGGTGATCGGTACATTCTCTGGCACAACGACGCTCATCGTGAAACTCAACGCCCAGGCGACAGCGGAAGCGGTGCAGGCGCTGATGCGGCGTGTGACCTTCTCGAGCATCTCCGCAGCGCTGTCGGCCGACCCGCGGAGCATCAACTTCCGGTTGACCGACGGAGACGGTGGCAGGAGCGAGGTGGCTGCCGCTGCGACGGTGATGGCCACGCCGCAAAACGACGTACCGACCATCAGCGGAGTTGCCGGCACAGAAGCAAGATACGCCGAGAATGCAGCACCTCTGGCGCTTGCAAGTTCCGCAACCGTGGTCGATCCCGATCTGCTGGATTTCAGCGGTGGTACGCTGACGGTGACGCTCAGTACCGGAGCGACGGCTGATGATCAGCTGGGCATCCGGCACATCGGTTTCGGCGCCAA
>CALELC010000257.1 GCA_937904535.1 uncultured Planctomycetaceae bacterium | reverse complement strand
GCACTCGTGCGAAGTGCAGCGGCGATCGACGAAGCGTGGCTGGATGACCGGCTGATCCGCCAAGTGGACGAACCCTTCTTTCATCCCTCCCTCCAAGCGGTCGTAGCCCGTCGCCGCCGATATTATGACGACCTGCTGTTGCAGGAAACGCCGATCGAATGCAAACCGAGTGAGGCAGTGGCCGAGCGATTGGTTGAGCATGCGGTCGTGGACTTAAACAACGTCTTGCCTGCCAAAAGCCAAGAGATCAGCCAGTTCATCGCTCGGATCGGTTTCTTAGTCGCAGCGGTTCCCGATGCGAATCTAAAACCGCTCGATGCTGCTGCACTGCGAGAGGTGCTTAAGACCCTGAGCCAAACGCGCACTTCGTTCGCAGAATTGCGGACGGCACCGTGGCTTGATTATCTGAAAGGCTCCTACGACTACGAAACCTTACAATGGATCGAGAAGCAAGCGCCGTCACGAATCACACTGCCTAGTGGCAATTCAGCGGTTATCCATTATGCGCCCGGCAAGCCGCCCTGGATGGAAGTCCGGATTCAGGAGCTGTTTGGCTGGACACAAACCCCGCGGATCGCGGCGGGCCGCGTGCCCGTGCAGTTGCATTTGCTCGGTCCCAATCATCGGCCTCAGCAGATCACCGAAGACTTAGAAAACTTTTGGAAGGAAACTTATACCGTCGTGCGCAAAGAATTGCGGCGGCGGTATCCCAAACATCACTGGCCCGAAGACCCATTCACCGCCAGCGCCACTCCACGCGGCTTGAAACCCAAGCCGTAATTCGCGACCATCATTGAGCCAGGCCAAGATCAATGAAACCGTTCTCTCTCACAGCCATCGTCATCTTCCTGCTGGTGTCCCCCCTGGCAGCCGAAGAGATTCAACTCACGGCTGGCAGCAAGATTCAGTTCGCTGATGTGAAGGCAGGCCAAGCGGTCATGACGGCTGCGGATGATTATCTCCAGCGACTGAGTCCGTTTGATCTTTCGGCTCGACTGGAGACCGACCAAGTCGTGTCGGTCGAACAACTGAAAAGGCATCTGGCTGCCCAGGTGTTGCCGTGGCCAGAGGAGCAGATCTCCAAGCTGCGCCCCATTCTCACTTCAGTGGCTGAAAAGCTCGCTGCGTGGAAGCTCAACTTCCCGGAGACCGTGCTGTTGGTGCGCACCACCGGGAACGGCGAGGCCCATGCGGCCTACACGCGTGGTAACGCAGTCGTACTACCGGAGGCGATCCTGGCCTGGCCAGAAAAGCAATTCACAGACCTGCTGATTCATGAACTGTTTCATATCCTCAGCCGGCAAAATCCCGAACTGCGCGACCAGCTCTACCAGATCGTGGGCTTTGAACGGATCGGCGAGCTCGCTCTGCCCGCCGAGCTCGCGCGGCGAAAAATCACCAATCCCGACGCACCGGTTATCGAGCATGCGATTCGCCTGTTGATCGATCGTGAGCAAGTGCCCGTCGTGCCGGTGCTGCTATCCCGTAGTGAAACGTACGATGTCCAACGCGGCGGCACGTTTTTCCAATACCTGCAATTCCACCTGTTGGAAGTTGATCACACGGATGCTGGTTGGCGGGTCGCGCTATCCAATGGCGAGCCCAAGTTGCATTCTGCCCAATCGGTCCCGAGTTATCTAGAAACGATCGGCCGGAATACCGCTTACATCATTCATCCCGAAGAAGTACTCGCCGATAACTTCGTGCTCCTCGTGCAGGGACGAAACGATGTAGCTTCGCCACACATTCTGGTGGAGCTTGACCGCCACCTGCGTCAGCTGGCCGTAGCGTCTCCGTAACGTTGGCTGCAGTCCGTGGTCAGCGGAATACTCGAGGCGAAAATGGCTGCAGGCAGAGAAACCTCGTCTGCGGCAACAACGCTCCCATGCAGTCGTTCCCCCGTACAATCGACGGGGCAAACTGGCAGGTTACAGCCCAGACATCGTCCCCCCAGCACACCCGGAGCGAACGATGCGACTTCGAGTAATCGCGACCGATTACGATGGAACGATCGCTACCGATGGTGTGCTTCACCCCGCGGTCCGTGAGGCGATTGCTAAGGCCCGAGCACGTGGCGTGCTGGTGGTGTTGGTGACCGGACGAATCCTGTCTGAACTTCGCAGTGTCGCAGGTTGTCTGGACTTTGTTGACGGAGTGGTGTGTGAAAACGGGGCTGTTGTCGCACTTCCCGGCGGCCACGCGACGCTGTTGGGAGCCCCACCACCGCTGTGCTTGATCGAACACCTGACTCGGCGTGGTATCGACTTCAAGGTCGGCCGCAGTGTCGTGGAGATGGACGCCGAGTTCGCTCCTGTGGCCATTTCCCTGATTCGCGAAATGGAATTGCCGCTAGCGATCACGTTCAATCGCGAGCGGATGATGCTGCTGCCGGCATCGATCAGTAAGGCGACCGGTCTGCGACATTTATTAGAAATGCTTGGCGTATCGATTCACAACGCCATTGGGATTGGGGATGCGGAAAACGATCATGAGTTGCTCGTCGGCTGCGAGCACGGTGTCGCCGTTTCCTGGGGCTCCCGTCGTTTGCAGCAGATGGCAAACCATGTGATCACGGGTGATGGCCCAGAGGCCGTTGCCGATTACATCGAACAGGTGTCAACAGGGCTTCGCATGCCCGCCGAATGCACCAGTCATCGGAAAATCATTTTGGAGCAGATCGACGGGCGCACACCGCTGGAGATCTTGATTCGGGGACGCAATGTCCTCGTCGCTGGTGATTCCAAGAGTGGCAAATCATGGCTGGCGGGATTGCTGATTGAACAGCATATCTTACAAGGCTATACGGTTTATGCCTTTGATCCAGAAGGCGATTACTGCAGCTTATCTTCCTTACCCAATACGGTTGTGCTGGGCGGCGGGCGTCTGCTGCCTCACGGCGACGACCTGAAGATGCTGCTGCAACAGGGGATCAGCGTGGTGCTGAATCTCTCTCACCTGTCCTATGAGGATAAGTGTGAATACATCCAGCACCATCTGCCTTTGGTTGCCGAACATCGCCGGGAGCGGGGCTTCCCACACCGTGTTCTTGTCGATGAGTGTCATTATTTTCTAGGTGAATCTCTTGCTCAGCCGCTGCTGGACCAACAGCTTGGGGGATACACGCTGGTAACTTATCGCCCGTCGCAATTGGCCATAGAGGTGTTGCGATCGGTGGAAGTCGTGGTAGTTACTCGACTGGCTGAGCATGCCGAAGTCGATGTGCTGCGCGACTTGCTGGATGAGAAATCCGACCCTGCGTTTGACTCCCATGATTGGTATGAACAGCTCGCCAATCTAGGGCTAACCGAAGCGGCGTTAGTGCCGCCTACGGACGAGGCCGCTGGAGAATTGCGGCGGTTTGTGGTTGCTCCTCGGCTGGTCGCACATGTCCGTCATCGCAGCAAGTATTTCGACATTCCCGTGTCCAAGGAACACGAGTTCGTGTTCACCGACAACGGGAGAGCCGTTGTACTGCGGGTGGCAACCTTGCGAGATCTACCGGCTGCCGTCCAGCAAGTCGACGCGAACCTGTTGATCCGGCACAGTAGTCGACACGACTTTTCCCGCTGGATCACCAGCCTGTTTTGCGATCACAACCTCGCCAAACAGGTCAGGCAACTGGAGGCGGAATTGAAAAACGGAGGGACGCCGGAGGCGTTCCGTGACGGTCTGCGTGAGGCGGTGGAACGTCGCTATGACAGTACCTGACGATGTTTGCCCGGGTGTCAGCCGAGCTAAGCTCTGCTGAGCCGTGCAACGCGATCAGGGCCGCGTCTCCGCGGGCACCAACCAAGCCCCCGCGGCGGCGAGCATCGCTTCGATGCCAGTTTCCAGCGTCGGATGAATCACCGGAGCGAACTGCGGCGAATGGTTGGAGGGGATCTCATTCAGGCGGCCAGCTTGTTTGGCTTGCGCGTAGAGCTGCGGGTCGGTGCCGCCAACGGTCCAGTACACCGCGGGCACATCCCAGGCCCGCGCGAACTCGCTGAAGTCTTCGCTGGCCGAAGCAGGCGGGATTTCGTGCACTCGCTCGGCGTCAAAACGGTTCACCAACGCCTGCACCAACTTGCGCGTGGCTGCGGCATCGTTGTAGGTTGGCGGAAAGCGGTTCTGTACCGTAAACGTCGGCGGCTGGGGCGCAGCGGACGCTTGAGCCTCAGCATGGACGATGCGTTTGATCGCCGCCAACACGGTTTGGCGAACCTGCTCGTCGACCGTGCGCACATTGATCCGCAGCACCGCTTGGTCAGGAATGATGTTCCCGCTGCTGCCAGCCTGAAAGGCACCGACCGTCACCACCGCGGAATCGTTCATCCCGATCTCTCGAGCAACGATCGTCTGTAACCGCAGCACCGCGGCCGCTCCCATCACCACCGGATCGACGGTCGACTGAGGCGACGAGCCGTGGCCACCGCGGCCGAATAGCGTCACTTCCCACGTATCGGACATCGACAACAACAATCCGGCACGGGTACCAACATGACCCGCTGGCATCGGCATCACATGCTGGCCCAAGACGATATCAGGCTTAGGGAATCGCTCGACCATGCCGTCGTTGAGCATGGCCCGGGCCCCTTCGCCGGTTTCTTCCGCCGGCTGGAACACGGCCATCACGGTACCTCGCCACTTGTCCCGGTTTTCAGCCAGGATTCGAGCTGCCCCCATCAGCCAGGTCACATGCATGTCGTGGCCGCAGGAGTGCGCCACCGGCGTCGGCCGGCCAGCGTTATCCGTGAACACCTGCGTACTGGCATAAGTCAGCCCGGTCTCCTCTTTCATCGGCAGCGCATCCATATCGGCGCGGAGCAGCACCGTCGCACCTTCGCCATTGCGGAGCAGCCCCACCACTCCCGTTCCGCCGAGGTTTTCGGTGACTTCAAATCCGTGCTCGCGTAACCAACTCGCAGCAATTCCCGCCGTGCGGCGTTCCTGCATCGCCAGCTCCGGTTGAGCATGCAAATCCTTATACACGGCCTCGAGTTCGGCCAGTAACTCGTCCGTCGGCGCCGGCAGCAGAGCAGGTCGCTCGGTCGTCTCGCGCTCGGTAACCTGGGGCGATGCCCCACCGCTTGGCGGCTCGATTTGAGCCAGTACTCGTTGGGTCGGGCCAAGCGAAGACAGCAGAACTGCGGCGGCACACCCGACCACCGCGCAAACCGACCTTGAGATAGACGGCATCGCTGGGTCCCTTTCGAGCAAACGGTACAGAGAAGTCTTCGCCCCTGTGCCTGGGCAAATCAGATGCCGCCAACCAGTGGTTAGCATATCCATCAGCACAGCCGCTGGTCGCTAACAAGCGTGGCGACCAGCGGCGCCGGTCACCAGTCGGTGAGTGGGCCGCCCGAGTGTGTGGTGAAGTGCCGGTGCTGAGTGTCACAGAACCGGTCGGTCATCCCGGCTAAGTAATCGCTCACCGAGCGGTGCACGCCGACTTCGGCGATGCGGGTGCGGAATCGCAGCGGCAGCCGCTCAGGGTTCTTTACCAACCCTTGAAACAGTTCTTCCAATCGATCGCTGGCGGACTGCCGGACCGTCATCAACCGCGGGTGACGATAGACCGCTTCGAACAGATAGGCTTCGAGTTCCGCGCGTTCGGCAGCGATGGTTTCGGAATGCCCCAGCCGCACTCCATCGCTGCAGATGTCATCGGCGGTTCGGCCGTCGCAGTTCCGCAGCCGTTCGGTGGCAGTGGCGACCAGATCGCCGACTTGCAGATCGACGAGCGCGTGGACGAGAGCCTGCCGCCGACGGCTCGGTGGCAGGTGGCCAAATCGCTCCATCACCTGCGCGGACGCTCGGCGAATCAGCGACAGCCGCTGCAGTTCGTCATGTTCGAGCACGCCCATTTGCAGCGCGTCGTCGACATCGTGGGCGTCGTAGGCAATCGAGTCGGCCAGGTCGACCACCTGGACCTCCAGCAGCGGCGCCCGCCCAATCGCAGCTTCAGCTTTGTGGGCGCGAACGTCTTGCCCAGCGAGCACCTCAAACGACAAGTTCAGCCCTGGAAAGGAGGCGTATCGCTGTTCCAACTGAGTCACGATCGCCAGCGCAAACCCGTTATGGGAAAATCCGCCGTGATCGCGCATCGCTTCGGCCAGCACATCCTCGCCGCAGTGCCCATAAGGCGGATGCCCGATGTCGTGCAGCAGCGCGAGCGTCTCGGTCAAATCCTCATTGAGCCGCAGCACCCGAGCGATGGTTCGCGCCACGGATGCGACTTCAAAGGTGTGCGTCAACCGCGTGCGGTGGTACTCGCCCATCTCGCCGGTAAACACCTGCATCTTGCCCGACAGACGGCGAAAGGCCGAGGAGTGCAGCACGCGATCGCGGTCGCGGGCAAACGGTCCCCGATAGTCGTGCTCAGGCTCTGGATGCACCCGACCAGCCGTGTCACGGCTGTGCATCGCATAGCTGGCCAACAACAAATGCTCCCGATCGGCGACACGGCGCAGATCGAGCATCCAAGTTGGGTTCGCGAAATCGGTCATACCGGATTGCGATGTCATGGGTTCTGAATCGACCTCCGCGAATCACCCCTCAATTAACTTCAAACCTCGACGCAGCGGAAATTCGCTAGCGAGGATCATAGGCGTCGCTCCCCAATCCGCGTCCCCTGGGGATGTACTTACACATCAAAACACCCAGGAAGTAGAGGAAAATCAGTGGGATCATCAATGAGATCATACTGGTCAAGTCAGCCGGAGTGACCAGCATCGAGATCACCGAGATTACCAACACCGCGATTCGCCATGACCCCAGATAAGCTTGGATCGAGATCAGGCCGATCCGCTCCAAAAACAGCATCACCAGCGGCAACTGAAATGCTAAACCGAAGCCAAGCGGCAGCAGCAACACGAAGTTGACGTAGTAGGTCAAACGTGGCTCGACGGCGACATCGAGCTGTCCGTTGAACTGCAGCAAAAACGACAACACATACTGCAGCACAAAGTAAAACGCGAGACAAACCCCGCTCACGAAGAGCGCGACGCTGATCGGCAGGTAGAGATACACGTACCGCCGCTCGTGACTGTGCAGCCCCGCGGCTACGAAGCTCCAGAGGTGGTAAAAGATCATCGGACTAGCGAGCACCGCGCCGACAATCAGCCCCGCCTTGACCCAGATCATGAATGGCTCTTCGATCTGCAGCGAGCTGAGCCCAATCTCTTGTCGCCGAAGTTGCAATCGCGGCTTCAGTTCGCTGGCGTCGGGCAACTTCGTCAGCAGCTCCACCATTTGCACCGGCCCGGCATTACGCACCGCCTCGTCGGCGTTCAAATTGGTCTCCTCTAAGACCTGCTCTGGAACATCGTAGACAAGTTCCCACACCAAGCCGTTTTCGCGCAGCAGGTGCCGCAATCCCTGCACCTCCGGATCGTCGGGATCCACTCCGAACCGGGCCAGATCGCGATCAGTGATGTATTCCTGGATCGCCGCCTTCAGCGGTTCTTGGACATAGCGGACCACGCGGTCAGCGAAAAAAGCCAGACCGACCACCAGCCCGATGGCGAGCCACAGGAGCGCCTTGCCCAAGGCCCGGCGGAGCTCTTCAAGGTGCTCCCCAAAGGTCATAGTCGAATTGTCGAAAAGATCGTCTTTCGGGCGTGCAGGTCGGTCCACGGTGTACTTCTGACGGATCTGGGCGATAGTTGGAAAGCGAGCTAGTCTAACAGCAGGAATGGAATTTTGTCGTTGGTAGACTCGCAAATTGCCTGGACTGGTTCAATGTACCCCCTTTTCTTCCGCCCGATCTTCAAACGCACACTGTGGGGCGGTCGGCGCCTCGGCGAGTTGCTCGGCAAGTCGATCGGCGCGGAAGCTGACTACGCCGAGAGCTGGGAAATCGTCGATCACGGCGAGGACCAAAGCGTGGTGGAAAACGGCCCGCTAGCTGGTCAGTCGCTCGGTTCGCTGCTCCGCGACCGCAACGCCGCACTGCTGGGACGCCATGCCGGGCTCGAAGCCTTTCCCTTGCTACTCAAATTCCTCGATTGCCACCGCGTGCTGTCGGTGCAAGTCCATCCGGATGACGCTTACGCCCAGCAAATGCATCAGCCGGATTTGGGCAAGACGGAAGCTTGGTACATCGTCGCCGCCGAACCGGACAGCCAAATCTATGCGGGCCTGCGAGCAGGAGTCGACCGACAAACCCTGGAGCAGGCGATCGCGGCGGGCGAAACCGAGCAGGTGCTGCACGCGTTCACACCTGTGGTCGGCCAGTGTGTGTTCATTCCCGCCGGAACCGTGCATGCTCTGGGTGCCGGATTAGTGGTCGCCGAACTGCAGCAGTCCAGCGACACGACCTTCCGCCTGTTTGACTGGAACCGCGTGGACGCCAACGGCCAGGGACGCCCACTGCACGTTCAGCAGGCGCTCGACGTCACCGACTTTTCTCGCGGTCCAGTTGCCGCCCAAACACCGATTGCCGCAGCCGATGGCACAGAGACGCTTGTCGCTTGCGGCAAGTTTGTGCTCGCCCAAGCTCGATTTGGCCGGGCGGCCGAGCGAGTTGGCAGCGGTTCCGATCCGGACCGGGAATGCATGATCGGCGGCGACGAGCGGATGCATCTGTTGACAGTGGTGCAGGGCGGCGCTGAACTGATGGACGAGCAGGGGCAGCGGCTGGCGTTGCCGCTGGGTCGCTCCGCGATGCTCCCGGCGGCCGCGGGCGCCGTGCGACTACGGCCCACGCAGCCGGACACCACCGTGCTGCTGGCGCATCTCCCCTAAGCGTGCGGGCTGGTGGCGAAAGTTGGGTGAAGCGACAATTAGCTCTGATCATTTAATCGTTCAGCGATTACACTGGCCGGCGTAAATTGCTTCGTTCGTTCTTCTCTGACGGTGATTTGGAATGAGAATCGCGATGATCGGAACCGGCTACGTCGGCCTGGTTACCGGTACCTGTTTCGCTGAAAGTGGCAACGACGTCATTTGTGTTGACATCGATCAGGCCAAAATCGACGGCTTGCGGCAGGGCAAGTTGCCGATTTTCGAGCCCGGCCTGAAAGAACTCGTGCTGCGCAATCTCGAAAATGGCCAGCTCAGCTTCACCACCGACATCGGTGAAGCGGTCAGTGCCAGCCAAATCATTTACCTGGCCGTTGGCACTCCGCCAGCAGCCGATGGCTCGGCGGATCTCACCGCTCTGCGCAAAGTCGTCGACACGATCGCTCCGCATCTGACCCACGACGCGATCGTGGTCACTAAGAGTACTGTGCCGGTCGGCACCAACCAGTGGATTTATGAGCGGCTGCAGCAGCAACTGGGACGCGAAGTCGATGTGGCCAGCAACCCCGAGTTCCTCAAAGAAGGAGCCGCGATTGATGACTTCATGAAGCCCGACCGGGTGGTCGTCGGCGTCCGCCGAGCAGAAGTCAGCGAAGTGCTCCACGAACTGTATCAGCCGTTCCTGCGGACCGACCGGCCGTTCTTGACGATGAGCCCTGAGTCGGCGGAACTGACCAAATACGTCGCCAACGCGATCCTGAGCACCAAGATCTCGTTCATCAATGAGATGGCCAATCTCTGCGAACGGATGGGGGGAGACATCAACGACGTTCGCCGCGGCATCGGCCACGATCAGCGGATCGGCTTCGCGTTCATGTTCCCTGGCGTCGGTTACGGCGGCAGCTGTTTCCCGAAAGACGTGCGGGCACTGGCCAGTATGGCCCGCTCGTACGGGCTGGAACCGCGGATCATGGACGCGGTCGAAGAAGTCAACCAGAAGCAAAAGTTTGTGTTGGTTGACAAGATTGAGTCGCACTACGGCGGCAACGTGGCTGGCAAACGATTCGCGGTCTGGGGACTGGCATTCAAGCCGCGCACCGACGATATCCGTGAAGCCCCGGCGCTGACGCTGCTCAACTACCTCATCGACAAGGGGGCTACCATTCAGGTCCACGACCCCGAAGCGATGAATCACATCCGCGAAATCTACGGCAACAAGCTGATTTACTGCGAATCGGCAATGGACGCGCTCAACGGTGCCAGTGCGTTGGCGATCAACACCGAATGGAAGGTGTATCACAACCCGGACTTTGAAGAGATCCGGACCCGGATGAGCGAATACGTGATCTTCGATGGGCGCAATCTGTACGAGCCCGAACGGATGCAGCGGTACGGCTTTACCTACCACAGCATCGGCCGCCCAGCCGTCATCGTGCCCGCCGACAGCACGACGCTGACCAGCTAAGCTGGCCTCGTGCACTCGGGCCGATGCGGCCACTTGGATACCACTTTCGCCAGCCGCCGGTTCAGATCCGGCGCGGGGCCGACAACGGCAGTGGGTCGATCCCGAGTAGCGTCCCGGTTCTCAACAGCATGATCTCGAGCGGAGTCATTTCGGCCCGCTCTTGGATCAGGTCGCGCAGCAGGGCGGGATCGTCGGTGATGATTCCATCGACTCCGGCATCGATCAGCCGCGACATGTGCAGCGAATCATTGATGGTCCAGACGTAGACCGCTTTGCCGCGTCCGTGGGCCGCGCGGATCAGCGCTTGGTTCAGGTGATTCGAGCTGACCGCCAGAAAGTTGGCGTCGATCCGTGCCGCATTGCCGACAGCCACCGGAATCAGCAGGCCGGTCGGCCAGTCCGGGCGGAGTGTGCGGACCTGGCGGAGCGCCGCTAACTTCAGCGAGATGATCGCAACCTCCTGCTGCATGTCGGCAGCCTCGACAAGCTCGATTACTCGCTGCTCGAGCTGCTGGTCGTGGCCATACGACTTGAGCTCGATCATCAAGCGGATCTTGCCTTTGCAGAGCTCCAGCACTTCGGCCAGCAAGGGAATCCGCTGATCCGCAAACGACGGATCGAACCAACTGCCGATGTCAAAGCTGCGCAGTTCGTCGGCGGTCGCCTCCCAAACCTTGATCGGCCGCCCCGCGATCTTCTTGAGATCGCTGTCGTGAATCACGAGCACGACGCCGTCAGCCGACTCCTGCACATCGATCTCCACCCAGTCCGCAC